>BDTG01000045.1 GCA_002897695.1 bacterium BMS3Abin14 | reverse complement strand
TGTTATACCGGACAGCGACCCATTGAGTTGATATATTGCATTGCTCGGTGGAGATTTTTCTCTGTTGCGGTAGCAATGATGTGATAATGGTTGTGCATAAGGACGATGTGATGGACGAGAAGGTTATATTTTTTAGTACTTTGCACGACAGCCCTGAAGAACAGTTTTGTGAACTGTCGTTGATGGAACCTGAAGGTTCTGTTGTTTGTGCGACAGGTCAGGTGGTACGGAAATTCGGTCTGCAGTATACGAAGTGGTCTTCCCATGCCCCTTTACTATCACGATCCGTGCCAACTTTAACGGGAGAGGAAAAGGTGTCAGAGACAGGGGGCCCTTGGCAGAGTCGAGGTGTCGACGTTTTTCAGGCCCCAGATACCAGACACTGTTTTCTGGATGCTACTTCGAGTCCCTGACTCCCAGTTTTCTCAGGATATCCTCCATCAGGCACCATTTGGTGATGGACGACTGGAGGAGGTTGGCCCCCACGAAGGCGGTGAAAAGAAGCCACCAGTGGTTGACCCAGACCGCCAGGGCCAGGCTTATCAGTATGAACGTGCCCGCTATCATTCTGATCCATCTTTCCATGGTCATATCTCAATCCCCTTGTTTATTGCACCTTCGTAATACCACGGGCGTGAGCCCGTGGCAGTTCACTAGAAGCTGTACTCCAGGCTTGCGTAAACGTTGGTGTTGTCATCGAACTGTCCAAAGAACGTGTTGTCGTCCTTTCCCAGGAAAATGTTGCCGCCCATCGTGGCCGTAACCTCGTCGGAGACCTTGTAGGTCGCCTTGGGCCTCAGGAAAAAATCCTTCTCGTTGGGTGAATAGAAGCTGAACCATGACAGGATCAGGTTTTGCTGCATGAACAGGCCCGTGTACCTGAGGGTGACCCACCAGCGGTCCTGGTCGGTCCGGGCGACATCCGGGAAATCATCGGCATGCTCAAGATAGGCCTGGACCCCGAGGGTCTGATCCCGGGCGATATCGTGGGAGAACCCCAAGAGCCCGCGCACCTCCGAGTTGGGAAGGAAATCGTTTGGGCCGGCGTCGTCCAGACTATTGTACCATGCCACCTCGGCGTTGCCGATACCGCCGAAGATAGCCGACTGGGCGCTTGCGCCCCATGCTTCGAGCCGCGGGAAAAAAGGCCTTGCCAGTACGGTATCAAACCCCTTTGGCGTTCCGTAGCTGCCGCGGTATGCGTAAAGGGCCGATTCCACTCCGCCAAAGGTGCCGTAGAGCCTGGCGGCCCACTGGCTGTTTCCCATGGTCCGGTCCGGCTCGACAGGGTTGATGGGACCATTTGCGGGCCCTGTTTTTCCCGTTCCCCCCCAGTACGAGATTCTCTCCCCGGAGATGTAGGCGTCGGGTTGGAACACCGGCATCCATACCAGGTCCAGGTTCAGGCTGTCTCCGTACCACGTGGCCCTTATCCCGTCTGCCGGCTTCTTCAGGTATTCATCCGCCCTCCCGATAAAATAGCTCTGCCAGTCCTTTGGGAAGAGGTCATTGAGAAACACGAAATCACCCGTTCCCCACGTGAATATCTGGGTTCCCACCTTCAGGTCGATACTGTCGGTGGGAGTGAGTTGAACGTATGCCTCACGGATATCGATGTACGTATTCCCCAGCACCCTGTCGTTAACGAAGTCAGCTCGAAACTCCATGCTGGCCGCGTCGGCATCATGGATGATATCAAGCTGGAATCGTGTTTCGTTCAGGAGAAAATCGTCCGGAGCCGTGGGGTCATCCACCAACCTGGCCCCCATGGAGTAATTGAGGTACCCGTTGAATGGGAGGTCCATCGCCCTGGCGACGGCCGGAATGCCCGTCAATGTCAGAGACAGGATCGCTATGGCAAATCTTTTCATGTAAACGTCTCCTCGGTAATTTTTTGTAAAGTCCTGAATCTCTTATCTTCTGATGAATTTTCTCGGCGGTTTGCGAAGGTAGCGTTCGGTGAAGATCGAATCCTTGATGCCGATGTTGTACTTGATATTGGAGAAGGTCAGTTCGGTTTTGCCGCCCGAGTTAAGGTCTTCCACCCGGGACTTGACCACGGTGGGGATGCCGTCGATCACCTTGACCTCTTCGGCCACCATTTTCCTGTATACCTTGCCCTGGGCATTGTAATATTCGGCTTTGTCGACGAGATAGGTCTTCTTGTCTATCCAGATGAGATAGTGTGTGAATTCCACCGAAGCGGGGTCCCTGGGGATATTGTCCAGTATCCAATGATCCCCGGTTTCTTCTTTGAGAGTGTGGGTATCCGCCTTGGTGCTCCTGCCGGAAACGTCCTCATAAAGGAAGTTCGATCCTACGAAGCTGGTGCGCTTGTCGGACGCCGCAATCCTCTTGACCAGGTCCAGCGCCGGTAGGTAGAGCCACCTGTCGTCGTTTTTGCCGACGTGCTTGTGCACCATGAAAACAAGCTTCCTGACATCTCCCGGTTTGTGGAAGTACACGTAATAGAGCTGGTCACCCCCGTCTTTAACGTCCTTCCGAAGGATGGTGAATTCTCTTTCCCTGGTCCGCCCCCGCCTGTCTGTGATGACCATGTGGACCTTTGCCATGCCATTGTCTCCCCCGTAGTAGGAGGCTATGTTGGCCTTTTCTACGATCTGGTCTACGGACAGTGCGAAACTGTATGTCGCCGGGACCATGAAAAGGACGGTCAATACTGCTGCAATCAATGTTTTCTTCATCTTATCTTTCCTCGCTTTCCACTCGAATAGTCATGCTGACCGGATCAATATCCACCGCTGTCTCTTCGTCTTCCTTTATCCTCTTGAAGAGGTGCTTCTGCATTTTCTCGATCAGCGCCGGCAGTATCAGCAGTGTCCCCACACCGGATAAGATCATGATGGTGGCCAGCAGCACTCCCACGCTTTTATATGGTGTCAGAGACGACAACAGAAGGGGCAGGAATCCCACGGCAATGACGATGGCATTTCGCGTTATGGCACGGGCGGGCGCCATGGACATGATCTCCGATACCTTGGGCCATGAGTGGGTCATGTTGTAAAGTTCCCTGGCCCGTTCGATATAATGGATGGCGAAGTCGATGCTCATTCCAAGGGTCATGCTGGACAGGATTGCCATGACCATATCGTAGTCCTTGCCGATGAGTCCCGAGGCGCCATAAATAAAACTGATCGTCACGGTGAGGGGGATCATGGAGAGGATTCCCCAGAGGATGGACCTGAACAGGAACATCATCATCAAGAGCACAACAACATAGCTGCTGGCGAGGCTCATGAGCATTCCCCTGACCATCCTGTCCTGCCAGACCACGTTCAGGTAGGTAAGCCCGGCCCATGCATGGTTCAGGGGAACCGGAGGAGGATTGTTCTTCAGATAGGCTTCCGTGTCCTTGACGACGCTTTCCATGTCCCTGTTGTCGCCGCTCTTCAGCTGCAGCCAGAGGTTGAGCCGCCGGTAGTCCGGGGTAACCAGGTGCCAGATGAAGTCGGGATTGTGGCTTCCCTGGAAAAGCAGAGATGCCTGGGCAACCATGGCCGGTGAGTCGGGGATCCTCAATTCTTCCGTCTTGCCCCCAAGCAGCTCCATGTTTACTTTTTTGATAATATCGGTAAACCCGTTGGTTTTCCCCACCACGGGATCGGCTGCCAGGTGCTTCTGGAGCTTTGCGATGTATCGGAGGGTCGCAGGATCCTTGAAGGTGTTAAGACTGGTCCGTTCGTCCTCGAGACCCGCGGACAGTGTGTCTATTTCATCCCACAGCGCCACGTTGTCCTCGGGTACGTCTGCCGTGGTTTTATCCAGGTCCTGACTCAGCCCTTCAAGAACATTGATGGGGTTCGGTTTTTCCGCGGCGGCCTCCCCCTTCTCTCTTGCAGCGAGCCGGTCCTTGAGGGTGGCGATAATGGACGCCATCGCGGGTTCGGTACTCTGTGCCTCCTGGTCAAGAAAATGAATTGTCGGTTCAAGTTCCCTGTGGAGTGTCTGTGGTGTGGCCGGGGGTTCAAAGATCAGATACGCCTCGTATGTCCCTCCGAAATGCTTGTTCAAGATGGTATCCGCAATCCGAATTGGGTGGCTTTTAACAAACCATTTTACGGGGTTGTCGTTAATCCGGATCAAGGTAATCCCGTAGATGGATATCCCGAGTACGATGGCGGTGACCAGCAGGATGGGAGTGGCCCTCCTTCTGGTGAAGCTGCCGCTCATTATCAGCAATTCGGCCAAAGGTGAGCGCGCCTTACTCGATTTTTCATCAATCACCGCGCCGAAGTTTTCAAGCTTGCTCTCAGGGAGAAAGAGCATGATGTAGGCGGGGATGAGGGTGACTGTGAGCAGCCAGGCCACGAACACGCCGAGGGCCACAAACCCGCCGAAGACCTTGACCGGTGGTATGGGAGCCATCATCAGGCTGCCGAACCCCACGAGCGTCGTGAGGCTGGTGTAGAGCATCGGTGTAAACAATTCCCTCATGACCACTTTGAGGGTTTTCTCACGGTCCCGGTAGATCTGGTAACGGTCGAAGAAAACAGAAAGGAGATGGACGGAGTCCACTACCGCGATGGGCATGAGGAAGATGGGGATCATGGAACTCATTATGTGGACGGTGTTGCCCGTCGCGATGAGGGTTCCCATGGTTATCAGTATTGTGAGGATGGCGACACCCATGGGGGCTATGACAAGGATCAGCTTCCGGAAGAAAAAGAGCATGAGCAGGAAGATAACGAGGGCTGCCAGCGGAGCGGAGATGCCCATCTGGTTGAACATCTCGATCCCGAAGGTGTCCTCCGCCACGGGAAGACCGGTGATGTAATATTTTTCCTGCCCTTTGGGTTCAGCGGCGATGAGGGCATCCACTGCCTTGCTGACCCTGTTGGCAACCTTTTTCTCCACGATGGGGATGTAGATCGCCAGGGCCTTGCCGTCCTCGCTGACCAGGGTTCCGTACAGAAGGGGGTTGGCCATGGCGCGGTCCCGGATCTTCAGGGCCTCATCCCCGGTTTTAACGGGCCCGTCCATGAGATATTTGAAGCGGACCGACCCGAGGCCACCCTGTTGGATGTCGTCCACCGTGCTCAGGGCCATGATGTCCTGTGTAACTACGCCCTCAATACCCTTTATCCCCTCGGTGATGCGGTAGACTTTTGACAGTGTGGCCGGGTTGAAGACCCCGTTGGCATCACCTTCGTTCACCACACCGAGGACGATCATGTCCGAGAGGGCGAAGTCCTGTTTTACCTCGTTGTGGAAGACGCGGACCCACTCGTTCTTGTCCAGCATGTTCTCGGGGTCGGTATCCACTTTGACATGGTTCAAACGGAAGAGGGAAAGCGCCGTGATGATGAGAGCCATAAGAATTACGGTCTTTGGGTGCCTGATCGAAAAATCGGTAATCCTGTGTCCCAATGTATTTCTCCTTTAACGGTTGAGCGCCCTGAGGGCCGTGAATGCCTGCTGTACTATAACCCTGATATGACCTGACGTGTCGGTAAGGGATTTGAAGGCCACGAAATGCAGTACATTATTAATTACGAATATTATGTTGTCAAGGTGTACTTAACTTTTTTTTGCTTGTCGTAAAGATAATGAGCGCTTTTCGCTTTTCGTTGAGCAAAAAGCCACGAACCTGCCTGTGCGTTGCACGCAGACAGGTGGACTTTTTACGACTCTATCAAAGATAGGTCTTTGACACCGGAAAGGATGTAAGGCAAAGTCACTCATCATGGCGGGTCAATTCATTGTTTTCGCATCAATAGGGCTTTTAACCGGATTCATGAGCGGGATGTTCGGGATCGGGGGAGGCGCCATAAGAATTCCTCTTATCTTCTTTGCCGGGATGCCTCTGATAAGCGCTTTCGGAATAAACCTTGCGGTCATTCCATTTTCATCCCTGGTCGGCGCTTTCAGCCACAGAAAAAATATTGATTATCCAATAGCCCGAAACATGATTATCGGAGGCTCCGTGGGCTCGGTAATGGGCGCGTACTTCGCCGGGCTCATCCCGGAACTGGCCCTCGCCGTTATCTTCGTACTTGCGGCCATTCTGACGGTGGTCGGCGTGTACTTCGACAGGATCGCCCCCGGGCTTTCCCGGAAAATAAAACCAAACACCGCCAACATTATTCTGGGCACGTTCGTCCTGAATGTGATAACGGGCATACGAGGAGGCAGCGGTGGAGCCCTTTTTCCGCCGTTTCTGAGGATCATGCATCTTGATATTTTTCGGTCCATCGCCACGTCCCTGTTTGTCACCATTTTTACCGCGGCAGCCGGCATAGGCCTCTATTGGAATCGCGGAAACATTCCTGTCATACCTTGTCTGGAGGTACTCATCGGATCCATGATCGGGGCGAGGCTGGGGAGCAGGGCATCCCTGCGGTCGAAGCCGTTCTGGCTGGAGTTTGGTCTTTCGGCTCTGGTGGTTCTACTTGCCCTGTTTACGGTTTACAGGGCCGCCTGACGGCCCTGTCTTATCATGTCGCAGCCCTCGTCAGCAGCACTCGCACTTTCCTCCGAGCATCTCGTTGATGATCGCCTGAGCGCAGCCAACGCCGGATTTTACATTTATTGCCTTCGGGGGACAGTTCATCGCGCACGCCCCGCACTCCATGCATTCGTCGCGGCTTGCCACCGCGGCACGGCCGTTTTCCATGGTAAAAACGGCGTGGGGACACACAATGAGGCACATGCCGCAGCCTGTGCAACTTTCCCGGTCCAGTTCCAGGGTGACGACATCCGTAAAATAGATCAGATTTTTCACAGTGAATAACTCCTCATGCAAGCAGCAGCGACCCCGCCCAGAGCCCCAGGCCGGCAACCACTGCAGCAATTTCCATGGGAACCGCCCATCGCATCTCCTTCCTTACCCCCGAGAGGGAGGTAAAGGTGGACGCTCCGGTGAAGTTCATCGCCAGAAAGGCAGCTCCTGCCGAAATCATCAACACCCAGGACAGTATTTCAAACCTTTGGGAAGGTGTCGCGGCATCGGGCCAGGTGAAAGCGACCAGGGCCGCGGCGGCGAGCAGGCCCGCCAAGAGCCCCTTGAGCGAAAACGCCCGTCCCGGGAGCCATGGAAGCAGAGCGGGCGTCAATACCGCCCCCGCCAGGATGGTACATAGAACTGCCCAGGCGGCCATTATCCCGTGTGTAAGGGCAGCGGTAAGAAAGGGGCCGGGACCGATAAGGCCGCCGACCAGAAAAAAGGCCGGCAGAATGATCAGCGATTTTGCCAGGACCGGGACCAACTCGACGGGGATCAGGACAATCCGTTCTCCGGTGGAAAACGTTTTCTCCCGCATCTTCGCCGTGGCCTTCATGCCGTTGTCCAGGAAAGCCGGGAGGTCTTTGGCTCGTACAGGTCCATAGACCACCCTGAATCCGGAGAGACTGCGAACCTGATGAGCGGCGACCCCGACAGCCCCCAACTGAGGCAGGATCAAAGTCCTGTGCTTTATCACCTGCGAAAGCCCACAGCTTTCTGTTCGGTTCAACAACTCCAGAGTGCCGAAAGTGCCCTTTCCCGCAGCGCACCACACGTTGATCCCTCTGGTATCGAGGACCATGATCCAGGCGCTTCTGCCGGAAAGCTCCCGGCGAAGGATATCAAAGCTCATCTTGTAATTGGCGGTCACGAGAGCAGGTGAGTTCTTATCCGGGGCGCCGATAGCGTAAAGCCCCGGCTGCACTATGTAATTCATTCGGCCGATCTTCCAGCGGGCCTTGATGCCCCCCCATCGATCAGCTGCGGTCAGGGAGGCCGAAATCAGAGGTACCTCCCCAATGGCCGTTTTTATGGCCCCGACGACAAATGTCTGCGGCTTGGCGGGCATAACCGTCGGATGGTCCACACTCCCGCAGCAGGATTCCGGCGTCGTCGATGTCTCCTTTAACCGTGCATCCATCCTATGTTCCTTCTTTTAACCAGTAGACTGTGTTGTATGACGGATGAAAAATCGATTGTCCATGGACTCCTTCCCGGGGGAAAAATCCCCGATCACGCCGGCGGCTTTTCAATGGAGACCTTGAAGGGATTTCACTGAAACGGCGGGGAGGGGGGGGACCGCTATCGAGCGCCTAGGATAGCCAGCGCTTGCGCCGGCGGTAGTGTTTGACGTCCCGGTAGCTCTTCTTCTCACCGACTTTTGACAGCCCCAGGTAGAACTCCTTGACGTCCTCATTTTCCCTGAGCTTGTCCACGGGGTCGTCGAGGACGATCTTCCCGTTCTCCATGATATATCCGTAATCGGAGATAGACAGAGCGATCCGGGCGTTCTGTTCCACCAGCAGGATGGTGGTGCCCTCATCCTGATTGATCCTCCTGATGATACCGAAGATCTCCTTGACCAGCAGGGGCGCAAGCCCCAGAGACGGCTCGTCCAGCAGCATGAGTTTCGGCCGTGCCATCAGCGCCCGTCCTATGGCGAGCATCTGCTGCTCCCCCCCGGAAAGATAGCCGGCGAGGGTGTCGCGTCTGTCGACCAGCCGCGGAAAGTATTGGAAGACCATCTGCATATCCCGTTTTGCGGCAGCCCAGTCTTTCCTGGTGTGGGCCCCGGCGATGAGGTTCTCGTCAACGGAGAGATCGTCAAAAACCCTGCGGCCCTCCATGACCTGGAAGATGCCTTTCCTGACAATGTCCTCAGGATCGGTATTGTCGATCCTCTCCCCCATGAAATGGATGGAACCGTCGGTAACTTTGCCCTCCTCGCCCTTTAAAAGGCCGGAGATGGCCTTGAGGGTGGTGGATTTTCCAGCCCCATTGCCGCCGAGAAGGGCTACTATCTGACCCTCGCGGACCTCCAGGGACATCCCCTTGAGGACCAGGATAACGTCGTCATAAATAACCTCGACATTGTTCAGCGAAAGAGTTGGTTGGGCTTTTTCTTTATTTACGGCCGGATCGGACATCGGTGGTTTTCCCGGTTTGACTGCTGTTAAAGCGTTTTTGGGATCAAGGATCCAGATACCAGATCCTGAAAAGGCGTGGGCGGCACGAGCCGCCCACGCCTTTTGGGTTCCTACTTGCCCAGCCACTCGGGCTTGCGCTCGAGCGTGATTGATTTTACGAGTTCAATCTTACCTTCGTCGTTGATCATGTTAACATTCAGGGTTGTGTTGGGCCTGTGGTCCGTTGCGGTGAATGTGATGGGTGCTGTAAGCCCACCGGTGTCGAAGTCCTTGAGGGTCTCCAGGGCCGCTTTAAGGCCGGGGCCGTCAAGTGTTTTTGCCCTCTTCATGGCCTCCCACATGACGTTCATAGAGGTCCAGGACTGAATATAGTGAACAGTGTGGACCGCGTCGGGGTTTTTGCTCTTGGCCATCTCCATGGGAGCTTTCATGCCGGGGACGTCCGCGCCCCACATGGCGAATGGGCCCATGCCGTAGGTTCGGCCATTGGCCGCATCACCGGCCATTTTCGTCAGGTTCTCATCGAAGCCCCAGACGTTGATGATGAACTTGGTGGTAAGACCCAGCTTGGCGGCGTCCTTGATGATGACCGCCGCGGATGGGGACGTGCCCCCGATCCAGGCCCAGTCGGGATTGAACCTCTTCATGTTGGCCAGCTGACTGGTGGCCTCCTTGGCGTTAAGGGGAACGAACTGATCAGGGCCGATGTCAAAACCGAGGGCTTCGGCCATCGCCTTTCCAGCGGGGATGGGATTCTTGCCGTAGGGATGGTCGGGATAGATAAAGACCACCTTTGGTTTCCGCACGGAATCGGTCCAGGAGTCTGAAATGTACTGCATGGCTCCACGGATGGCATCCCCGTAGCTTGTCCCGACATAGAAGTTATAGGGTGTTTTTGCCGGGTCGTTGAGGAGGGAGTCGTAGGACGCCGACATGTAAACAATCTTGTCCTTGTTGACCTGTTCCTTAAGGGCATTCGTGTCTCCGGTTCCCCACCCCTGGATAATGAATACTCCCTTGTCCTTGTAGGTTTTGTAAAGGGAGACGGCCTCAGGGATCTTGTACCCATAGTCATTGGCGATGAGCTCGATATCGCGCCCGTTCACCCCGCCGTGAGCGTTGATGTATTCGGCCGCGTCCACAGCTCCCTGTGCGTAATCCTTTCCAACCCCTGACGTCGGGCCGGAGGTGTCGAAAATACCGCCGACCAGGATCGGCTGGACGGTCTTTTCCGGGGCCTTGGCGCAACCGAACACGCCGAGGGCCATGGTCGTAAGGGCCGCAACCGCACAGATGGTCCATCTGGATCTTAAAACTCGTCTGCTCATGGCAAACCTCCTTTTTCTACTCGGTGAATGTTATCCCCCCGGTACCAATATGATCGCAAATCCCGGATCACTTGATATGGTCGTAAAAAACCACCAGCGGCTCTTTACGAGATTAGCACAGGTTAATACGAAAATGGCCAAAGCTTCCAGTAATTTCTTATGGTATGCCATCGTGCTGCAAGGCCATCAGGCTCGAAGATGAGGAACAGGATGATAATCAGCCCGAACACCCCGTCCCTCAAACTGTTAAAAATGGCGAATATGTCGGGATAGACGGTGGTAAGGGCGTGTTCGGGAATGCGGAGCAATTCCGGGAGAACCGTCATGAATATGGCTCCGTAGATGGCCCCCAGGACATGTCCCATCCCTCCGATGATGATCATGGCCAGATATTGGACCGAAAGCCAGATGCCGAAATGCTCGTCGGATACCACAAGTACGTAGTGTGCCCACAGGCTTCCGGCTATCCCCACCATGAATGAACTGACACCGAAGGAGAGGATTCGGTACAACCATACGTTTACCCCCATTACTTCAGCGGAAAGGTACCGGTCCCGGATGGCCACGAACGCACGTCCCGGACGGGTCCTGGTGACATTCTTGGTGTAAAGGGTCGCCAGAATCACAAAGAAATATATGAGGTAGTAGTAGGAGCGGTCGGTATCCAGAAGTATTCCGAAAAATGAGGGGGGCCTGACGGTCATCCCGGCGCTGCCGCCCGTCAGGGCAGTCCAGTTCCGCATGCCATATTCAATGATGAATTGGGCTGCCATGGTGGCGATGGCAAGATAAAGGCCCTTCAGCCTGAGCGAAGGGATGCCGAAAATCATCCCGATGACGGCTGTAATGAGGCCGGCGAGGGGCAGTGCGATCCAGAAGGGAAACCCCAGTCTCATGGTCAGGATGGCGGAAGCATAGGCCCCGACTCCCATGAATGCACCGTGCCCCAGCGAAATCTGGCCGGTATACCCGGTGAGGATGTTCAGCCCCTGGGCTCCGATAATGTATATCCCGATAAGGTTGGCGAGGTATAGGGTGTTGATTCCAATGATGGAATTGATTGGGTGGGCGATGAATGGGAATGTGGCGAGAAAGATGAAAAACAAGGCCATCCAGACTTTGATGAAGGGGGTCTGGAATATCGCCATGTCTTTTTTGTAGTTTTCGTGGAAGATCCCGCACTGCTGCATTATGGTTAAACCCTCTCTATTTCCTCTGTGCCGAAGAGGCCATAGGGCTTGATCATGAGGATAATGACCAGGATCACGAAAGGCGCCACCTCTTTGACACCTCCACCGAAGAAGTGATCGAGATAGCCGCCCGACAGGTTCTCAAGGATGCCGATGATCAGCCCGCCCAGGACCGCTCCGGGGATGCTGTCCAGCCCACCCAGGATGACGGCCGGGAAAACCTTAAGGCCCACATCGGAAAGAGTAACATTGACCCCGTTGATATTGCCGATGAGGATTCCTCCTACCGCCGACACCACAGCCGCCACGCACCAGGAGATGGCAAAGATCTTCTTGACCGAGATCCCCATGGAAAGAGCCACCTGGTTGCTGTTGGCTGTGGCCCTCATGGCTATTCCCATGCGGGAGTACTTGAAGAAGAGGGCGAAGATGATAAGGAATATGATGGACGCGGCGAATGTGTAGATATAGACCTGTGATACGACGACCTCTCCAAAGCGAACCGGCGCCTGTGGAAAGATGGTTGGGAATACCTTGATCTGCGTTCCCCACAGCGCCGCGACAGAGGACTTGAGGACGAGCGCAAGGCCGATCGTCACCATGATAGTGGAGATAATCGGTTCACCGATCATCGGCCTGAGGACCAGCCTCTCAATGGCGAGAGCGAGGACAACTGAAAATACCATGGTCAGAAGGAACCCCGCCCAGAAGGGGAGGTGAAACTGCACGATCAGGGACAGGCACACGTAGGCCCCAACCATAAGGAGTTCACCCTGGGCAAAGTTGATAACCGATGATGCCTTGTAGATCAGGACGAATCCGAGGGCTACAAGGCTGTAGACGCTTCCGATGGCGAGCCCCTGGACGATCAGCTGTAAAAAGAACCAGAACTCCTGCATTTTCCGTCAGTCCTTATATACTGGTAGGGTCGTAAAAAATCCATTCATCTTAAATCATCAATTCATGGTTCGGACGGCAACGGTCGTCTTGATCCTGGTTGTCCGACCGTCCTGGAATTTGATGGTTGTGTCGATGGGCACGGATTCCATGTCCGTATACATGGCCTCGATAACATCCCTGTAGCGTTCACCGATAAATCCCCGACGAACTTTTTGCGTTCTGGTCAGTTCGTCATCGTCGGCGTCAAGCTCCTTGTAAAGCAGGACAAACTTGGCGATGACTGAAGCCTTGTTGATCCGATACAGGTCCAGGTTGACTTTCCTGATCTCGCCTTCGATGAGGCCGTAGACCACGGGCTTGGACGAGAGGTCGGTATAGGTCGTGTAGCTCGTTCTGTTCTTCTCAGCCCATTTTCCCACGATTTCCATGTCGATATTTACAATAGCTGTGATGAATTTTCTCTGGTCCCCGATTACCACGGCTTCCTTGATGTATGGCGAAAACTTGAGCTTGTTTTCGATGAACTGGGGCGAGAACATGGTCCGATCGGACATCTGCATTACGTCCTTGATCCGGTCTATAACCACGAGGTGGCCATCATCAGTGAAGTGTCCCGCATCCCCCGAGTGAAGCCAGCCGTCCTTTACCGTCTCTGCCGTGGCCTCGTCGTTCTTGTAATACCCTCGAAATACGCTGGGGCTGCGGGAGAGGATCTCCCCGTCGGGGGAGATGGCTATCTCCGTTTCGGGAATGGGTTTGCCCACCGAGTCAAAATTGACATCGCCGTCGTAATGGATGCAGGAAATTCCCGAGATCTCGGTCTGGCCGTAGATCTGTTTGAGATTTACGCCCAGCCCGTGGAAAAACCGAAAGGTATCGGGCCCCAGGGCGGCTCCGCCGGTTGATGCCGATCGCAGACGGGAAAACCCGAGGCGATCCTTCAGCGCCCTGAAGGCAAGCAGGTAGGCGAGCAAATACTGGATGCGCAGGACAAGGGACGGTTTTCTCTTTTCGAAGCTGCAGTCGGCCATTTTGTATCCGATGGGCAGGGCTAGATTAAACGCAAGCCTCTTGAGGGGGGAGGCGTCCATGATCTTGACCTGGACCGAGGCGGCCAGGTTCTCCCATATGCGGGGAGGCGAGAACATGACGTTCGGGCCGATCTCCCTGATGTTCTCCTGGACGGTTTCCGGTTCCTCCGGAAAATTCACCGTAAACCCGACCAGAAGAGCGCTCCCAACGCTCATCATCTGTTCGCCTATCCAGGGAAGGGGCAGGAATGAGACGAATTCGTCATCGGTATATTTCGGGTCCACCCTGATGAGGTTGCCGGCCATCTTGAGTATGTTGGTATGTGACAGCATGGATCCCTTTGGAAGACCGGTCGTTCCAGAAGTATACGCGATCAGAGCGATATCCTCCCCGGTGCCCGCGGAGACCACCCCCCTGAAAAGATCCGGGTCTCTGGCATGAAGATCCCGGCCGAGATCCTCAACTTTCTTAAATTCGAGGAGAAACTCATCATCGTAGCTCCTCATCCCCTTGGGATCGGTGTATATGACCCTCTGTACCTTGGGGATTGAATCCCGCAGTTCCAGAATCTTGTCCACCTGTTCCTGATCCTCGGCCACAACGAACTTGGCATCGGAGTGGTCTATTACGTATCCCACCTCCTTGGGCGTGGAGTCCTGGTAGATCCCAAGGGGAACCGCACCGGCGCACTGAGCGGCCAGCTCTGCAAATACCCACTCGGGCCTGTTATCCCCAATCATGGCAACCTTGTCGTTCTTTTCAAGCCCCAGGCTTATCAGCCCGAGGCAAAAAAACCTGACATGCTCCAGGTAGTCCTTCCAGGTGAAGGTCTGCCAGATGCCGAACTCCTTTTCCCTGAGGGCGATCTTCCTGTCGCCGTAGCGGCGCGCATTTCTGACCAGAAGCCTCGGGAGGGTATCCCGTGCCCTTATGTCCAGGTTGTTAACCGGCTGTCTGTTTTTTTTGCGGAACAATTTTGATAACCTCGCAAAAAGTCCACCTGTTACAAATCAACAACCCGCGTTGCAGGTCATTGATTTATTCCGGCTTTTCTCAGTCATGTCCCAATCTACAGTTCCTCATCATCACCCAGGTAGGCGCTGACGACCTTTGGGTCGGCCTGGATTTCCTCAGGCCGTCCTTCAGCGATCTTGAGTCCGAAATCGAGGGTGCATATCCGGTCGGAGATGTCCATGACTACTCCCATATCGTGTTCGATGAGCACGACCGTAATGTCCCGTTCCTCGTTGATGTCCAGGATGAAACGGGCCATGTCCTCTGTTTCCTCCGCGTTCATCCCGGCCATGGGTTCATCGAGAAGCAGCACCTCAGGGCTGAGGGCAAGGGCTCTTCCCAGTTCCACCCGCTTCTGAAGTCCGTAGGCCAACGTGCCCACAGTCTCCTTGCGGATTTTCTGGATCTCAAGAAAATCGATGATCTCCTCTACAATCTCCCTGTTCCGGATCTCCTCCCTGCGGGCTTTCCCGAAAAAGAAACCACCGGTAATAAGTTCCGTTTTCATGTGGATGTGCCGTCCCAGCATGAGGTTGTCGATAACCGACATCCCGCGGAACAGTTCAATGTTCTGAAAACTCCGGGCCAGTCCAAGCCGTGCCCTTTGATGAGGGGAAAGTTTGGAAATCTCTTTGTTTTTGAAAAAGATGCTGCCCCGATCGGGGTGATAAAGGCCGGAGATACAGTTGAATATGCTTGTTTTGCCGGCGCCGTTTGGACCTATGATGGCGAAAATTTCCCCTTTGCGCACATGGAAATTAATGCCGTTCAAGGCCATGATCCCGCCGAAGTGCAGATAGACGTCCTTCAGCTCAATAATCGGCAAAGGTGGAAACCTCCCGGATGTTGGATGGAGGCACCCCCTGACGAATAAAATCCCAGGTGAATCGCCATCCCAGCGCTAAAACATTGTTTTATTATTGCCTGGATAAAAGTCCCATACAGTTACGCTATTTGCGCTTCAACTGTCAAGGGCAAAGCCGGTTAAAAAGGGGGCCGACGTTCCCTGTCAATGCCACATTCCAGTTAACGTAAAGTGCGGCGTTTGTGTTGACACTCTGACTTCCAGACGGTAGTCTTTCAAGGTCGCAAGGCTGTCCCGGTTGAACTTGGAAAAAATGTTCAAACAATGTTTGGCGACTACTACAAAAGTCATCAACGCGCTCATTGCTTTCTCCCCCTCTCGAGGGGGAGAAACAGAGGTGGGGGTGGAGCCTGGCGAAGGGAATTGCCGGCGCCGAATAACAAAGGGAAAGGGGTGTCACGATGCTTGCCAGAGATTATATGACCAAGGCGGTTGCTACCGCCCGTCCCGATGACTTCGTTATCGATGTTGCCAAGACCATGCAGACCGAAGGGATACGTCATGTGCCTGTCGTGGAAAACGGTCAGCTCGTGGGAATTATAAGTCGAAACACCCTCAGGGATGCTGCCCCTTCAAAGGCTACAGATCTGTCAAAACGGGAAATCAACTTTCTTCTGTCGAAGATGAAGGTCAGTGAGCTCATGAAGAAAGATGTGATCACCTGCAGTCCCGACTCTCACGTGGAGGACGTCGCGCACACAATGCAGACCAGGCGAATTGGAGCTATGCCCGTAGTGGAGGGGGAAAAACTGCTGGGAATTCTGACCAATAATGACATGTTCAGGATACTGATGAAGATACTTGGGATGGAAGGGGCAGGCGTCAGGATCACATTGGAGCTCGCCAGGGGGAAGGGTGAGCTTCTGGTCGATATTGTCAAAGCCGCCAAAGATGAGGGGAAAACCATCAAGAGCCTGATCTCCATCGAGAGCCCTCTCCCTGGCCGTCAGACAGTCATTCTCCACCTGGACGACACTGACGTGACGGGCGTAATCGAAATACTGGAGGGCAAGGGATTCACAGTCAGGTCAGTGAATAAGATTGAATAATGGAGCATTCAACCATGAACGGATTTTTTACCACCCAATCAAAGTTGATGACTTCGCAAAAAGCCCGCCAACGGGCGGGGGACGGAAAGCCGGCCTTCGCCATTGGCGAGGTTGCGAGAGAGGTAGGTCTCAGCGCCCGAACCATCCGTTATTACGAGGAGATTGGTCTTCTGGACAGCGTATCCAGGGTCAAAAACGGCCGAAGGCTGTTCGGCCCGGACGCGATCAGGCGGCTCAAGTTCATAAAAAGGCTCAAGCATCTCGGGCTTTCCCTCTCGGAGATGATGGAACTTGAGGACCTGTACAGGCAATACAGCGATAACAGGAAGGTGCTTCCACGGCTTGTCCAGTTCTTCGATGAGCAGCTTCGCAGGATTGACACCCGCATGGAGAACCTTCGCCTTCTCAAAAGTGATATCCTTGCCTACAGGGAGAGGATTGTCGGGAAGATGGGGGAGGGGTAGGGAGAAGTAATAGTCCAGAGTCCAGAGTCCAGAGTCCAGAGGGGAAGATCGGACACGGAACTACAGGGAACGCGAGGAATAAAACGAAGTCATTGCGAGCAGAGTCCAGAGCGAAGCAATCCCGGGCGAAGCCGTAAGGAAACCAGGGACCAGGAACCAGGTACTGAATAACGACAAGAGGTGTTTATGGCCAATGAAAATGATATGGGTACGGTGAAGTACGAGACAAGAGGCCGGATCGGCATCGCGACGCTCAACCGCCCAGGCAAACTCAACGCATTCAGCCGCTCGATGCTGGAGAAACTTCTAAGTGTCCTCGAAGAAATTGAGAGGGAAGGTAAAATCCGGGTTTTGATCATTCGCGGCGAGGGGGAGTCTGCCTTCGCCGCCGGTGCGGATCTTAATCTCCTCGTTACCCTCGACGGCAAAGCTGCCAGGGACATTTCCATGTTTGCCCAGAGGATCATGACGAAGATCGAGGCTCTGCCCATCCCGGTCATCGCGGCCGTTCAGGGTGTCGCTGTGGGTGGGGGACTGGAGCTTCCCCTCGCATGTGACCTGATACTTGCGGCTGAGGGTTCGAGGCTGGGTCTGGTGGAGACAAATCTTGGGATTCTTCCCGGATGGGGGGGGTGCATACGTCTGCCCAGACGGGTCGGTCTGGGGCGGGCCAGGGATATGATTCTTTCAGGCCGCCTTGTGGAGACGGAGGAGGCCCTTTCCATGGGGTTGGTGGACGCTGTATATCCGGGCGAAGGATTTGAAGGTTCGACAATGGAATATGCCGAGATGCTTTCCCGTAAATCCCCCGTTTCCATGGCCCTTGCCAAATCCACCATTCTCAGGGGTATGGATGCAAGCCTTGAGGCCGGCCTGGCGCTGGAAAGGGAGGCCTTCGCTTTCTGTTTCTCCATGCCGGATGCCCGGGAGGGTATTTCCGCCTTTCTCGAAAAGCGCCCTCCGAGGTTTGAGGATTGATGATCTTGCCGGAGATCATCATCAAGCCCATTGAGGAGAGCCCAAATCAATGACCAGCCCTATCGGACCGGGCTATGTCCACGTTTACACGGGGAGCGGCAAGGGAAAGACGACGGCATCCCTGGGCCTGGCCCTGAGGGCTGTGGGAAACGGCCTGAGTGTGCTTGTGCTGCAGTTCTTGAAGGGTAGAAAGGAAATGACCGGTGAGAGGAAAGCCGCCCTCCGCCTTGCGCCCGAACTTGAGATACGGCCAAGGGGCGGCGAAGGCTTTGTTGGACCGGACGAGCCGTCCGAGGAGGACCGCTTTCAGGCCGCCACCGCCCTCGCCGAGGCGTTCGATGAGATCAACTCGGGAAATTGGGATGTCATTATTTTAGACGAGATCAACGTCGCTGTTCATCTCGGCCTTATCCCTCTTGGTGAGGCCCTTGCCCTGTTTGACTCCAGGCCGGACGGCCTGGAATTGATTCTGACCGGCCAGATGGCCCCTCCCGAGCTGGTGGACCGGGCCGACCTCGTGACGGAGATGCGGGAGGTAAAACATTACTTTAATGCAGGGGTCAACGCTCGCAATGGGATCGAGAAGTAAAGGACTTCACGCCTGCGGCGTGCGGTTTGGAAGCATGGGAGAATACAATGGTGAAGGAAAAAAAGATCAGGGTCCTCATCGCCAAGCCGGGTCTGGACGGTCACGACCGCGGCGCCAAGGTCGTCGCACGGGCGTTGAGGGACAGAGGGTTCGAGGTTGTCTATACCGGGCTGCACCAGACCCCCGAGCAGATCGCAGCTGCTTCGGTTCAGGAGGGGGTGGACGCTGTGGGCCTTTCCATCCTTTCGGGATCCCACCGGACCCTGGTGCCCAGGGTCATCGAGCAGCTGGTCAAGAGGGGGGCCGGTGATGTGCCTGTATTTGTGGGCGGCATCATCCCTGCTGAGGATATCGCCGATTTGAAAAAGGCAGGCGTTTTCGAGGTCTTCACCCCCGGAACCGCCACTTCCGAGATTGCGGAATCCATTGCCAGGGCTGTAGGCCGGGGTTGAATGCAGGCCACAACCGTCTCGGCCTCAAGGGGGGATGGATGGGCTGTGGTACGTCTCATCACCCCGGGAGGGCTGAATAAGCTGGGGAGCTCCACCCTCGAATCCCTGAGAGATGTGCTGGGGGGCCTTCTGGCTGATCCAGGGGTAAGATGCGTCGCCATCCTGGGAGAAGGCGGATCATTCGCCGTCGGTGCGGATCTCAGGGAGATCCTGAGGCTCGACCCGCGTTCGGCCAGGGAGTTTTCTCTCCTTGGGTACAGCGTTTTCAGGATTATGGAGCAAAGTGGTACCGTTGTCGTGGCCGCAATTGACGGGTTCTGCCTCGGAGGCGGATTGGATCTGGCGCTTGCCGCGGATTGGCGTCTGGGCACGGATCGCTCCACTTTCGGTCATCCCGGATCTGATCTGGGCCTCATCACCGGTTTTGGAGGGACCCAGAGGCTCCCCCGTCTTATCGGGGGGAGAGCCGCTCTTGCCTGGGCGCTGGAATCGCGAAGGGTCAAGGCTGACGAGGCGCTCAGGTCCGGGCTGCTGCAGGAGGTCTGTGCCCCTGAGGAGTTCGGGACGAGACTTGAAGAAAGGATACAGCATTTTCTTTCTCTGCCGGCCGGGAGGATCGAGGGCGCCAACGCCGCCATGAATGGATTTTTTACGACCCTGTAAATAATGGATAAGACGATGATAGAAAAAGCGCTTCAGGGAGACCATCTGGCCCTTGGTCGGCTCGCCAGGTCGGTGGATGATTTCGATGCCGGCGCGGCGCGGATCATCAGCGAGCTCTTCCCCAGGGGCGGCGGCGCTCACATCGTCGGCATAACCGGGCCGCCGGGGGCCGGGAAGAGCACTCTCATAAATGCACTTATCCGGGAGGAGCGTTCCAGGGACCGGCGTGTGGGTGTTCTCGCCGTTGATCCCACAAGCCCTTTTTCCGGCGGCGCCGTCTTGGGAGACAGGATTCGGATGCAGGAACACGCCACTGATCCTGGGGTGTTCATACGCAGCCTGGCCTCCAGGGGGCATCAGGGAGGGCTTTCGAGGTCCATCCTTCCCCTCATCACCCTCCTGGACGCGGCCGGATTCGATACGATCATCCTGGAAACGGTGGGGGTTGGGCAGGAGGATGTGGAGGTCAAGGACCTCGCCCACACAATTGTGTTCGTCACTGTCCCCGGGTTGGGCGACGGGGTTCAGGCCATGAAGGCCGGTGTCCTCGAGATTGCCGACATCTATCTGGTGAACAAGGCCGACCTTCCCCATTCGGAATCCGCTGCGAAGGACCTGCGATCGTTGCTGAACCATGCCATGAATGAGGCCGGCTGGGTTCCCCCTGTACTCATGGCAGTGGCGTCCCGGGGGACGGGGGTGCCGGAACTGGCCGAAAAAATAAGAGGTCACTGGCGTTATCTCAATGACTCCGGCCAGCTGGTGGAGTGGTCGGCAGCTTCTGCGGATGTGTCCATCAGACAGGCCCTCCGCACCGAGTTGGAGGCCCGCATGACGGAGATTTTTCACGGGGATGCAGAGGCGCTTGAAGAGGATGTTCGAAGGGTTGCCCTCAGGGAGGAGGACCCGCTGACGGTTGCGCGCAGGTGGCTTTCGAAACTGGACTTTCAGAAGGAGTGATCCCCATGGACTTTTACGGTGTCATTCGAAACCGGCGAAGCTGCAGGATCTTTACACCCGACCCTGTCCCCCGTGATGTATTGGAGAGGGTCGTTGAGGCTGCCCTCTGGGCGCCATCGGGGAAGAACCGCCAGAACTGGAGGATCTTTGTGGTCACCGGCGGGAAGAGGGAAGAACTGGTGGGTATTGCGGAGAGGTCATTTCCTCTCCTGGAGCCAAGCCTCAGAAAACTTTACGATGAGAAGATCGTAGCCTTTACCAGAAATTTCTTCAAAACCCTGGGCGGCGCTCCGGTCCTCCTGGTGTTCTACTCACAGCCGACGGAAGAAGGCCTGTTTGTGGATACCCAGTCCGTATCAGCGGCTATCGAGAACGCACTTCTTGCTGCAACCCACGAGGGGCTTGGGGCCTGCTGGATGACCAACCCCGTCCACCTTGAGGACGAGGTTGACGAGGCCCTGGGGGTCGAGGGGATGAACCTGATCGCGTTTGTTCCCATGGGATATCCGGGCAAGGAACCCCCTGTCCCGCCGAGGAAGGAAGGGCGGGTGAGCTGGATCGGTTTTGAATGAGATCATTCAAAACCTGCCGCAGGTATCGGGGTATGGAAGTATCGAGGTTTCCGCAACTCTGGACTATCTTGACTCTGGACTCTGGACTCTGGACTGTTTTATATCGTTGGACATATAAGGAGGTGCCGTGAAAAATTTTGAAGAACTCGCAGGTTCCTACAACACCGTCCCCGAGAGCGAGATCAGGGACAGAATCGGCCGGTTTCAGGAAATCCTCCGAAGGGAAGGGATCGATGTCGTCCTGATCCAGCAGCTCATCGACCGTTTTTATTTTACCGGTTCCATACAGGACGGGGTGGTTATTATCCCCGCCGATGGAGATCCGGTTTACCTTTGCAGGCGTTCGGTCGCCAGGGCCAAAGAGGAATCTCCACTTGAGATCACCCCGTTTCGCAGTTTCAAGGAGATTCCACCCGCCCTGGAGGCGGCAGGGATACCCGGCGGGGGCAGGGTGGGACTTGAGCTTGATGTGATTCCGGCGGCCCTTTACCAGCGCTATTTAAAGCTGCTTTCCGACGCTTCCCTGGTGGACGCGGGATCCCTTGTGCGAGAGGTTCGGGCCGTCAAGTCCGCCTACGAGATCGAAAGGATCCGTGCGGCAGGGGTCCAGGTGGACAGGGTGATGGAGCTTGCCGCGCAGTGCCTGCATGATGGCATTAGGGAGGTGGATTTTGCTTCCACATTAGAGAAGCGCGCCCGGGAACTGGGGCACCAGGGCATCCTGAGGATGCGGGGATTCAACCAGGAGCTGTTTTACGGCCATATCATCACCGGTGAGCACTCCGCGCTCATGTCCCATATCGACGCACCGTCCGGCGGAATGGGGATTAACCCATCCATCGCCCAGGGGGCCGGTTTCAGGGCTATCAGGAAGGGTGAGCCTGTAAGCGTGGATTTCGTCGGATGCGTAGAGGGATATCTCATCGACCAGACGCGCCTCATGGTCATGGGAACCCTGGCCGTGGAACTTGTTCAGGGCTTTGTGCAGGCCCGCGCCATTCAGGATGCGGTTGTGGCCGCCGCCGCACCGGGGGTTGCCTGGGGTTCGCTCTACGAAACAGCCGTCCGGGAGGCCGAAAACCTTGGGGTCTCGGATCGATTCATGGGGCCTCCGGGTGAGCAGGTACGTTTTGTGGGACATGGGGTGGGCCTCGAGGTCGATGAATTTCCTTTCCTCGCTCCCCGCTTCGAACAGGTCCTGGTCCCGGGAATGGTGTTCGCCCTCGAGCCGAAGATCTTCCATCCGGGCAAAGGCCTAACGGGCATTGAGGATACTTTCCTGGTTACCGAAAGCGGGTTGGAAAGGTTGACGGTAACTCCGAGGGAGATTGTCACCGTGCCCTGACGCTACGCCCGCTCATCACAAAAACTTTTACCGCAGCCTGTCCTGAACCTGTTTTATCGGGTGCATGGCGCCGAAAACCCATAAAAAATAAAACGTCGGTTTTTTCTGCCGTTACTCCTGAAATAACGTGCGGCCGGCCGTATCCCCCATGAATTTCATGCTTCCGTAAAATCCGGGTTCAATGCAATCTCAGACCTTTTGTCGGGATTGTGCCCCTGTCTCCAGAGTGTTGGCCCGCCTTTTTATGGATTTTCCTTGACATGGTTAAAACAGTGTTATAAATATTATAACCATGCTTCAAAATAGAACAGCATCTTGAATGTTCTTTCATTGACTGCACCTGGTTGTGGGCATTACCCACGGCCGTTTTTTTTCTTGCCAAATCTGGGTTTTCCGCCCGGCGGGGGGGCGCAATACAGGACCGAGCGGCCGATGGCCGGGGCACTGCGGTAACCGTCATTTCCCCGATGTTTCCGGCGGTAAGGGTGCCGTTCATTAAGGAGGGTACGTAAGAGCTATGTCCAACGACAGAAAGTATTTTCAGCCCGAACTCGAGACCATGCCCGTGGAGAAGATCAAGGATCTTCAGCTTGAGAGACTGAAGGCACAGGTTGAATACGTTTACGGCAACAACCCCCACTTCAAGAAGATTTACGATGAGGCCGGCTTCAGCCCCGGCGATATCAAGACCCTGGATGATATCAGGAAAATCCCGTTTCTCGAAAAAAAGGAAGTCAGGAGCGGATATCCTCTGGGTATCGTAACCGGCGACATGAGCATTCTCCGTGAGATGCACAGCACATCGGGTACCACCGGCAAGCCGGTCCTGATCTTTGCCTCGGAGGAGGACATTGATCTCTGGAGCGACAGGTGCGCGCGGGAACTCTGGATGGCTGGACTGCGGCCCGGCGACATTTTCCTTAACTCCTTCGGCTACGGCCTGCCCACGGGCGGCGCCGGGTTCCACTACGGCGCACAGAAGATGGGAGCCTGCCCCATCCCCCTTTCCGGCGGCCAGTCCGACCGGATGGTGGATCTCCTGGTCGACCTCCCGATCACCGCTTTTTGCGCGACGCCGTCTTTTGCCCTCTATGTGGGCCAGAAGGCGCAGGAAAAGGGCTTTGATCTGGCCAAGGACTCCACCTGCAAGATTGGTCTTTTCGGAGCGGAGCCGTGGCCCTGGGCCACCCGGGAGAGGATTCAGGAGCTTTACGGAATCACGGCATTCGATGAATTCGGCATGACCGAGTTTCTCGGACCGGGAATGACCGCCGAGTGCGAGGCCCGCGCCGAGGACGTCCCCCAGAGGATGCACATCTGGTCGGATCACCTCCTTGTTGAGTGCATCAACCCCGATACCGGGGAACCGGTAGGCGACGGGGAAGACGGTGAGATGGTGTGGACCAACCTTGTAAACACAGGAACGCCTCTTATCCGTTACAGAAGCCGCGATCTCGCCTCAATGACCTGGGCCCCGTGCCCCTGCGGCCGGACCCACCCGAGGATGGCAGGGATCAAGGGGCGTTCGGACGATGCCGTCTCCATCAGCGGACTCATCGTTTTCCCGAGTCAGGTGGAGGAGGCCCTTTCCCGCTTCCCGGAGATGGGGGCCAACTTCAGGATGATCGTAGAGACCGACAAGAGGGGGATGGACTTCTTCACCCTCAGGATCGAGCTGAAGGACAAGGCCTATTTCAATGACGCTGCCCTCATTGACAACCTCAAGGTTAAGATGAAGCAGTCCGTCAAGGGGCTCACCGACGTCAACCCCAAGGTCATGGATCTCATCGGTCCCGACGAGCTTCCCAGGGTTACCGGGGGAGAGGGCAAGACAGCCAGCGCCCGTGTGGAGGACCGAAGGAAGAAGTAGCCCCGGATAGTCCGGAGGCCTGAAACATGCAAAACGGAGATACCATAAACGGAAGGAGGTGTGAGTATGGAGCGAAAACGTATGAGAGCTCGGATTACCGAAGAGGATTTTCAATTCTCTGGGAATATTGAGCCGAAAGAGTCGTTGGAGACCTGGCAGAAGGTCATAGCCGCAGCATGGGACATGACTATCGTCGCCGTTGCCTACAACGATATGCGGGTCTCTCTCGGGAGAGTGCCTGAGACATTGGAGACGCTTGAGAAGGAGATCCTCGCAGTAAGCGATGAGTCGACGCTTGATGTCATCGAAGAGGAGATCAAAACAGGCATTCGTCACTTTTCCGACATTCTGGAAAAGACCAGGGACAGCAGGGAGATGATGGACCGGATTCTTCGAGCGACCTGGAACAAAAGGATCCAGCTCAAGAAGTAAACGGCTAAGTACAGCCAACAATTAGTGCGAGTACGAAAGGAGAAATGGATATGGCAGAGGCGACTATCCCCACTTTCATGAGGGGAAAAGACAAAATCATGTCCCTCCCTGATGCGGTCAAGACTTTCATCAAGCCTGGTACCTGCATCTGCCCGGGCGGCTTCAGCTACACCAAGAAGCCCTTCGCCCTGGCCCGTGAGGTAATCCGCCAGAGGATCGGCGACCTCTTCGTTACCATGAACGGCGGTGCCTCCATTGCGGATTTCTGGGCCGGCGCCGGCCTGATCAAGCTGATGGATACGACATATATCGGCCTGGAAGGAATCCAGCCGGTGGCCTACAATATCAGGCGCTCCATCCAGGATGGCACCATAGATATCGAGGACTATTCCAACTATGGCTACGGCCTCAGGACGGTTGCCGGCCGCTACGGCTGGCCCTTCGCACCGTGCATGGCGGAGATGGGTACCGACCTTTCCGAGCATGATACGTTCAAGAAGATGGGCCTGCGCGGGAAGAAGGCCGACGGTTCGTGGGTTCACCCCTCCATCCCCCCCGAGAGGATGTCCGTTATTGAGGACCCCTTCGACGGATGGGGACTGCGGCCCCATGCCTTTGAAGGCGGAGACAACACCTCCAACCAGACCAACGCTCTGGAGCAGGTGCGCGAGGCGACGGCCTATACCGGCAACAAGGGCGTCAAGGTCATCCTCGTTCCGCCCATCCTCCCCGAGGTCACCATCGTGCTGGCCCAGCGGGTCGGCGAACGCGGCACCACCCGGATCGAGGGGATTCTTGGACCCGACGCCGAGCAGGCGATAGCGGCCAAGTACTGTATCGTGCAGGCGGAGAAAGTGGTTACGGAGGAGGAACTCCGTGCCCAGCCTTACTCCAACAACCTCGCTCTCCAGTTCGTGGACTCCATCGTCGAGGTTCCCTATGGCGGGTTCCCCGGCCAGGTCCCGTATTATTACGATTATGACTGGGACTTCTGGCGCGCATGGGCGCAGCTGAACAAAAAGCCCAAGGATGAGGTTAGCGACTTTATGTATGACTGGGTATGTGACGACGAGTGGACCTTCCTGAGCACGCGTCCGGGCGATGGTTATCCCACCATTACGGGCACCAAGGGTCTCCAGAGGCTCTTCGAGCTTCGTGCCGACGCCATTTACAGCTACAAGCCCGGTCTGGCCAGGCCTCTGTAAGGGCTGAGGATAATCTTCTTGTTAATGAGGAGGTAAGATATGTCAGTAATTAGGCAAGACGATCCCAAGGCCTGGACTCACGTGGATGACACTGAGTACGAGGCCTACTGCAAGGAGAAGGGCATCGATCCTGAGAAGTATACTACGATGGAGCTCCTTGCTATCGCTGCCGCCAGGCAGACCTACGACTATTCCTTCATTTTCGCGGGCACGGGCCTTCCCATGATCGGGTGCATGATGGCCCAGCATACGTACGCGCCCAACGCCCTCATCATCATGGAGGCTGGAATCCTCGATCCCAAGCTGATAGAGGTTCCCATCTCGGTTTCCGAGGCCAGGGGCGGATACCAGTGCTCAACCCTCTCCAATATGGCCGACACCTTCGGTACTTTTGCTCAGCGCGGTTTCTGCACCTTCGGGATGCTGGGCGGGGCCGAGTGTGACAAGTACGGAAACCTCAACTCCACATGCATGGGCGGCTACTATTCCAAGAGCGCTCGTGATGACGGGAAACCCGGACCGGCCGTGAGGTTCGCCGGTTCCGGTGGCGCGAACCCCATCGCTTCCTACTCGGACGTCGGCCTGGCCATGATGGTCCAGGAGAAGAGGCGCTTCCCGGAAAAGTGCGACTTCCTGACCAGCCCCACCGGTTCCAGGGGTAAGATCGGCACCAGCGAGGACAGGTGGCACTATGGCCTGTTCCGCGGCGGCGCGACCACCATCGTTTCGGATCTCGCAATCTTCCGCAGCAACCCGGACACCGGGGAGCTGGAGTTGGCGGAGATCTATCCAGGCGTGGATGAACAGTTGGTTAAGGACAATGTAAGCTGGGATCTGAAGAAGGCGAAGGATTTCTCTTCTTTCGTCGCTCCGCAGCTTGAGGAGATCAAGATCGCACGGATGGTCTGCGACCCGAACCGTATCTACCTTGGCCGGAAGACCAAGAGGGATCTGGCCGCCGAGAAGTAGGACCTTTTTCCAGGTCGGGGGGGCGGTTTTCCGCTTCCCCCGGCTTCATTTCCCCCTTCAGGGGGCATCTTATATTAAGGACCCCTGCAGATAGCAGACGACACCCTGACCGGAAGGATTCTGCCGCCTGAAAGCGGGGCGGCCGTTCTCCGCATCGTGGAGGTCATCAATCAGGAGGAGGGGCAAAGGTATATGTTTGACGATTTCAACTTTAAGGTTCTGGAATTCGAGAAAGAACTTGACCTGGATTATATCCGGGGAAAACTGGAGAAGATGGAAGATATTTCCGGTACCTACGATTCCTTGGGGGAGCGGGGTGGACGATGGGTTCCCGACTCCTGGGAGCTGCCGACACTGTACTTTGCCGGCGATGGCACGACCCTCGAGGTAGTCACCAAGGATATGGACATCGGTGATGTAGAAAACTTTCTCTGTAAATTAGCCCAGACGCTGGAGTGCAGGATATTCAGCGAACATCTGGAATATAGTTGATAAATCAGCGCCTGGTGCCTAGTGCTTAGTACCTGGTCCAGATTCCAGGAACCAGGAACTAGGAACTAGGAACTTCATTTCATTCCCGAGGGGAAAACATCATGAAGGACCGATTTACGAAGAACCCTGCGGCGCACGATTACTGGAAAAAGGGCAACGAGCTTTTCGACCAGGGTAAGACGCTCGCTTCCCTCGAGTATTTTGAAAAAGCAATCAGGAGCGATCCCGGTTTCGCGGAGGCCTACAACAGCATGGGGATTGCTTTTTACGAGAAGAGGGATTATCCCAACGCACTGGAGTGCTACAAGAGGGCCGTAATAATCAAGCCCGGCTTCGTTGAGGCGATGAACAACCTGGGGACAGCCTTCCTGTTTCTCGGGCGCTTTCCCGATGCCGCAATGGCCTATGAGAAGGTCGTGGAGATCCAGCCGGACATGGCCGAGGCCTACAACAACCTTGGCCTGGTCTATGAACAGATGGAACGATCCGATGATGCCATCAAGGCCTACAGAAAATTCAAGGAACTGTGGGAAGGAAAGGGCACGACCAGGTATCTGCATGCGGCCCAGGAGAGGATCGACAGGCTGGAAAAAGGAAGGAAGTCCGGGGTCGGAGAACCGCCCCGAATGGATAAGAGCGTCGGCTCCACGAGCTGATTGCCATAAGGTTCCCAGCAATGGGACGGGGATGTCCCTCTAGCTTGCCCCCCCTCCTGGAGGGGCATTCCCGGTTTCTCGAATTGTTTGAGGTTTGCGGATGGTAAAGAGGCAAAAGAGCGAATATATCATCCATTCCGTAGATCACGCATTTGATGTTCTGGAAGCCTTCCGGGGAAGTGACCCCGAGGTGGGTGTGACCCAGCTGTCGAAGTTGCTTAACCTTCACAAGAACAATGTTTTCAGGATACTCGCCACGCTGGAAAGCCGGGGGTACGTCGAGCAGAATCCGAAGACCGGGAACTACCGTCTGGGGTTAAAGGCGTTCGAGGCAGGCCAGGCTTATCTTCGCCACACAAATCTCATTTCAGTTTCACAGCCCTGCATGATGGCGCTCACCGCGAAATTAAGGGAGAACGCCTATCTTTCCGTCCTGCGCGGTGACTACGTTTTTTACCTGGACGAGTCCATTTCCGATCAGAAGATTCAGGTGGTATCACGTCTGGGTTCCAGGGTAGCGCCGCACTGCACCGCCACGGGCAAAGTTTTTCTGGCATTCATTAAGACGGAGGAGGCCGAAGCGATCTTGCAGCATCTTGATCTGGAGAGGTTAACCCCGAACACCATTACCGATCCGGACCTCCTGAGAAAGGAGTGGGAGTCCATACGGTCGGCAGGTTTTGCCGTTGACCGGGAGGAGTGGAATGTGGGCCTCAAGTGTGTGGCGGCCCCGATTCTGGACTACTATGGCAAGGTCCAGGGGTGCATATCCGTAAGTGGTCCCGCAAACAGAATGTCCATGGAACGGATCAAAAAAGAGATCTCGCCCGAGGTTACGTCGCAGGCCAGGGAAGCTTCCAGAAAAATGGGGTATCTTGTCGGCAGGGGAGGGTCGCCGGAGGAATAGGTCACTGTTCCTTGACTTCTCCCAGTCTCATCAATACAATCCTGATTTATTTCCGATTGAAAATTTTGTGGCCTCAAGCCAGCTTCCGCCTGGCCGGCGTGAGCTGTTTTGTGGGCGGATTTTGCCGGTTCAGCGTGATTTGCCGGATTTGGGAAATGACGGGCGTTATTGCGGGTTTTGTTCACACGGAGTCCGCCGCCGGTTTGGGAGATGGATTTCCTTAAGGCAGATGCCGGCAGGGCAAGGAGGACAGGATGACTTACACGAAGCGGAAAAAGTCGGATTACATGATCCAGTCCGTGGATCATGCCCTCAATGTTCTCGAGGCGTTCCAGGGTGATGAGGACGAGATTGGAATCACCGAACTGAGCCGCCGCTTGAAACTTCACAAAAATAACGTCTTTCGCATCCTTGCGACCCTGGAGAGCCGGGGATATGTTGAGCAGAACATCTCCACGGACAATTACCGGTTAGGGTTAAAGACGCTGGAGTTAGGTCAGACTTTCATCCATCATACCGGCCTCCTGCGTGTGGCGCGCCCTGTCATGGAGGCTCTGAACAAAAAGGTAAACGAGACAGTTTACGTCGGGATTCTGAAGGATCGTCATGCTTTTTACCTGGATGTGGCGGAATCCAACAACACGGTCAGGGTTCTCTCGCGTGTCGGATGCCGGGTGCCGACCTATTGCTCGGCAATCGGCAAGGCACAGTTGGCGTATGAGTCCATGGAAAACATCATGAGCGTTCTCAATCGAAAGGAGCTCAAGCAGTACACCAGGAAAACCATTTCTGATCGTGACCTTGTCATCAAGCACCTGATGGAAGTCAAGGAGAGGGGCTATGCCGTGGACGATGAGGAGTGGGATGAGGGTGTTCGATGTGTGGCCGTCCCAATATTTGATTATACCCATAAGGTGGTGGGGGCTCTCTCCATATCCGCTCCTTCGGTGAGGATGACCCTCGAAAAGATCAGGAAGGAGTACGTCCCCCTGGTGAAGGAGGCCTGTTCCGAGATTTCAGGGGGGTTGGGGTACCAGTCGTTGGACCCGGTTTAAGGGTATTGAAAGGGGGCTTCTTGATGGGAGAAAAGATGAGAAAAAAGATGAAATTAAATACTTCCGATATGGTCCTGCTGGTCGTCGATGTCCAGGAGAGGCTTGCAAAAGTGATGGAAAGACGCGATCAGGTGGTGAAGACTATCGGGGTTCTCATGAAACTGGCGGAGCTCCTGAATTTCCCCGTTGTTCATACCCAGCAGTACACCAGGGGTCTCGGCCCCACCGTCGAGCCTTTGGCAACGGCCCTGCGGGGGGTTGATCATGTCGAGAAGATCCACTTCTCCTGCTGCGGTGAGGGGGAGTTCGTCAAACGGATGGATGCACTGGGCCGCAGAACGGTCCTCCTTACAGGGATGGAAACCCACATATGTGTTCTTCAAACCGCCCTGGACCTCATGGACATGGGCTATAATGTGCACGTTCCCTGGGATGCGGTGTGTTCCAGGTCGGATGGTAATCGTGATTGGGGAATCCGTTTCATGGAGCGGGGCGGGGCGATTATCACCTCGTCCGAGACGGCGGCATTTCAGCTGCTGGGACGCTCGGGAACACCCCAGTTCAAGGAGATATCATCGCTTCTCAAATAGGCGGACGCAATTCAGAGCCCCCAGCCATCAAACTATCGGTATTCATGGACGGTCCCGGGGAGGAGGTCCTTCTTTCCGGGAACGCTGCCATCGCGCGCGCCTGTGTGGAATCGGGAGTTACTCTCGTTACGGGCTACCCGGGGACGCCCATCACCCCGGTCATTGAGATTCTTCAGAATGGAAAAACTGAACTCAAGGCCCAGTGGGCAATCAATGAAAAAGTAGCCATGGACATCGCCGCCGGCCACTCATGGGCCGGTCTCCGCACCCTGGTGACCATGAAGATGTCCGGGCTGAACGTTGCTGCGGACACCGTTCTCTCTGTTGCGGCCTCCGGCACCGTTGGCGGCCTGGTCATTTACGTTGGCGATGATCCCAACGTTTATTACGGAATGGTCGAGCAGGATTCCAGGTACTATGCCCTCCTTTCCTCCGCACCCATGCTGGTTCCGGCCAATCCCCAGGAGCTTCTGGATTTCACGAAACGCGCCTTTGAGCTGTCCGAGAGGATCGGAGGGCCTGTTTTCCTTCGAAGCACCACCGTCCTCTCATATACCTTCAGCAAGGTGACCCTCGGCGAGATCAGGAGAATGAGGCAGAAAGCCGGCGTTGTCTTCGATGCCGACAGGTTCACCAAGGTCGGTTCCCTGCGGTGTTTGCAGCAGCACCGGGCCGCTCTTTCGCGGGTGGAGTCGGCCGGCGAGTTAACGGATGACCTGAACGAACTTACCATTACCGGGACCCCCATCGGTGTGATCGCGTCCTCTCTGGCGTGGGATTATCTGTGCGAGGTGTTAGACAAGCAGGATCTGGACCTTACCCGGTTGAAGGTATCCACCGCGAACCCCATCCCGGGATCCAAGATAAACCAGCTCCTGGCATCCGTGAAAAAGGTACTCGTCCTGGAGGAACTTGAACCGATTATCGAAGGGGCGGTGAGGGCGGAAGCGATACGCTGCGACAACCGGCCGGAGATATTCGGCAAGGCTGAGGGAATGATTCCCCGTGTCGGGGACCTGTCACCGGACCTTATAAGGGAAGCGCTCTCGAAGGTCCTGGGCGAGGAATTCGATGCGTGCCCGGGCGCTGGTCTGCCCGACCATATCGGGGAAATGGAGGTCAAGCGGCTTCTGACCTTCTGCGCGGGGTGTCCCCATAGAAGCACGTATTTTGCTCTGATCAGTGCCATGGAAAAGATGGGGCTTGATCCGGGGCGGTTTCCGGTAACGGGGGATATCGGGTGTACCATTCTCGGGATCAATGAGCCGTTTAAAATCTGCTGGACAGAGGTGTCCATGGGAAACAGTATCGGCCTCGCGAGCGGATTTTTGGAAGCAGGCATGAAAAAACCTGTCGTCGCCGCCCTGGGTGACGGCACCTTCTTCCATGCGGGCATACCTCCGATCATCGACGCGGTGTCGGCCGGCCGCGACCTTCCCATAGTCATCCTGGACAACAACTGGATGTCCATGACGGGATATCAGGAAAATCCGGGCACCCGGAATGGCCGGGGGCGTAGAATCTCCATCGAGGACGTTCTCTGGGGGCTAGGCGTCCGGAGTGTTAATGTCTGCAATCCATACAGGCTGAAAAAAGCCACTCGGGCCTTCAGGAGGCTTCTGATCTCAGAAGGTGTAAATGTTCTGATCATGAGGGCCCCTTGTGTCGCGAGAAAGCCGCCTGCGTATAAGGTCCCGGTCAGGATCAATCAGAAAAAATGCCCCGGTTTTGATGCCTGTGAGCGCACATGCATCGAGGCCCTCGCATGTCCGGCGCTGATCCGGGCCGGCGACCGAGTTCTGGTAGAAGAGGCTGACTGCATGAACTGCGGCCTGTGTGCCCATTACTGCCCAAAGGGCGCCATCAGCCGCAGGTGGTTTGGGGTCAGGAGAAGAAAAGATGGAATATAACGTGGTGGCTTCCGGCATAGGAGGGCAGGGGCTGGTGTTTTTCTCCGAGATCCTCGCAAAATCCATGCTCAGGGAGGGTCTTAACGCCAGTTTTTATGTCCATTCCGGTCTGGCTCAGCTGGGGGGATCGGTAAAAAGCCATATCCGGTGTGGAAAGAGGATCTGTCCGAAGATATCCATGGGTTGCGCGGATCTGATTGTATCTCTGGAGACGGCCGAGATACTCCATGCCGTCCCGTATCTGAAAAAGGACGGCACGGCCCTGATAAGCCAGGTAAAGCTGCAGCCATACATGTCGAAGATGTTCCCCGAAATGTATCCTTCGGAGGAGGATCTAGGGGCGATGTTCGCCGACAGCGAAGCTCAGGCTGTCTTCGTTCCCGCCGGGCAGATCGCCGAGAACGCCGGGCACATTCAGGCCGTCAATATGGTCATGCTCGGATCCCTCATTGCCCAATCCGGAATCGTTGAGACGGACAGTGTTGTCCTGACTATCAGGGAAAACCTCGATCGTGGGGAGGACATCAACGTGGAGGCATTCTGGAAGGGCTACGAGTTCATAACCGGCAAGGATTACAATTAAGCCCTGCAATCCCTGCTTTTTTGGGTTAAAATCAATAGACTCTGGACTCTGGACTCGGTGTTGCAATGTCCAGCGCCGGGAAAGGGAGGTTATCGTGAAATACAGACTCAGCCTTTCGCTGTTCCTTTTCCTGGTTATTGCCGCTTTTCCGGCTCCAGCTTCAGCGGGTCAATGGTACCTTGGCGGGAATCTTCTTCACCCACTATTTTACAGCGCCCTGAGCCCGGACTTTTTGTCATCAGTTCCCTTTTATTCCATGCTGCACCCTGAACGGAGGTTGTAATGACCCTGAAAGATGCTTTTGGCAAACTCGAGAAAAAGAACAGTGAGGCCGAGCTTGGCGGAGGGGAGGCGCGTATCACCAGGCAGCACGAGGCCGGAAAGTTCACGGCCAGGGAGCGGATAGATATACTTCTGGACGAGGGAAGCTTCGTGGAGATGGGGAAGTTGGTAACCCACCGGTGTTCCGACTTCGGAATGGAAAAAATGAAGATTCCGGGCGATGGGGTGGTCACCGGCTACGGGACCATCAACGGCCGGAAAATATATATTTTCGCCCAGGACTTCACCGTCTTTGGAGGAAGCCTCAGCGGGGCGTACGCCGAAAAGGTCGTCAGGATCATGGACCTTGCCATGAAACACGGTGTTCCCGTTATCGGGTTGAACGATTCCGGCGGTGCAAGGATTCAGGAGGGTGTGGTCAGCCTTGCGGGTTACGCCGATATCTTTCTTCGCAATACACTGGCCTCGGGAGTGGTGCCCCAGATCTCCGTCATTATGGGTCCCTGTGCGGGAGGCGCCGTCTACAGCCCCGCCATCACCGACTTCATAATCATGGTCAAAAAAACCAGCTATATGTTTATCACCGGCCCGGATGTAATCAAGACCGTTACCCACGAGGAGGTTACCAAGGAGGATCTTGGCGGCGCTGTGGCACATGCCACCAGGAGCGGTGTCTGCCATCTTGCGGGGGAGGACGAAAAGGAGTCCCTCGGCCTGGTCAGGGAACTCCTTTCCTTTGTCCCGCAGAACAATGCCGAGGACCCGCCCTTTGAACCGAACGGTGACGATCCCCTGCGGGAGGATGAGGCGCTAAACGATATTGTCCCCGACAATCCCAACAAGCCCTACGACATCAAGGAGATCATCGCCACAGTGGCGGATGATCGTTACTTCTTCGAGGTGCAGGAAAGTTTTGCGCTCAACATGGTCATTGGGTTCATGCGCCTGGGGGGGTACTCTGTGGGCGTAGTGGCCAATCAACCGGCCCATCTGGCCGGGTGCCTCGACATCAACGCATCCATAAAAGGCGGGCGTTTCGTGCGTTTCTGCGATGCCTTCAATATCCCTCTCGTTACTTTCGTTGATGTGCCCGGGTTTCTCCCCGGCCTGGACCAGGAGTATGGCGGGATCATCAAACATGGCGCCAAGCTTCTTTTCGCTTTCTGCGAGGCTACCGTCCCGAAACTCACGGTCATCACCCGTAAAGCTTACGGCGGGGCCTACGATGTCATGAATTCCAAGCATATTAGGGCCGATTTCAACTTTGCCTATCCCACATCGGAGATCGCGGTGATGGGGCCGGATGGAGCGGTCAATATCATCTTCCGCAACGAGCTGAAAAAGGCGGAAGACCCTGCTGCCCGGAAGGATGAACTGGTCGCGGACTACAGGGAGACCTTTGCTAATCCGTACAAGGCGGCCGAACTGGGTTACGTTGACGAAATCATTTTGCCGCAGCAGACCAGGCCCAAGCTCATCCGCGCTCTTGAGATGGCCATCACCAAGAGGGAGAGCAACCCGCCGAAAAAGCACGGCAACATACCGCTGTAGCATTACGGGGAAGTTGATGATCCCTTCTCTTACTTTTCCTCTCCCCTGGGGGGAGAGGATCCGCCGTCGCTAAAGCTATGGCGGGACCAGCAGAGGTGAGGGGGTGAAGGAACTCTTTATGAGGTTACTTACAGGAGAACGCGGATGTTTAAAAAAGTATTGATCGCAAACAGGGGGGAGATAGCGGTGCGCCTGATCCGGGCCTGCGTGGAATTGGGGATTCCGACGGTGGCCGTCTATTCCGAGGTGGACCGGAACGCCCTCCACGTCCGGTGCGCCGACGAGGCCTACTGTGTGGGTCCGCCCCCCTCCGCGGAAAGCTACCTCGTCATGGAAAATATCCTTGGGGCAGCCAGGAAGTCCGGAGCCGACGCGGTCCATCCCGGCTACGGGTTTCTGGCCGAGAATTCGGATTTCGCCAGAATGTGTGAGGCAAACGGCATCAATTTCATAGGGCCGTCACCGTCTGCCATTGATATGATGGGGCACAAGACCGTGGCGCGGGCGACCATGCGGAAGGCCGGCGTTCCCGTGGTGCCTGGGACCGAGCTCATCGACGACGACGGGGAATTGGCACGCATGGCCCTGGAGATCGGCCTGCCCGTGATGATCAAGGCCGCTGCGGGAGGCGGCGGCAAGGGCATGCGTGTTGTCAATGAGGAAAAGGAGATCGAGGGCGCCATCAGGGCAGCGCGCTCCGAGGCGACCTCCGCGTTCGGCAACGGCGCCGTTTATGTCGAAAAGTACCTTGAGGACCCTCGTCACATCGAGTTTCAGATCCTGGCCGATCACCATGGCAACGTCATCCATCTCTTCGAGAGGGAGTGCTCCATCCAGAGGCGCCATCAGAAGGTGATCGAGGAGGCCCCCTCCACGGTCCTTGATGAGGCTCTGAGGAAGAGGATGGGAGAGGCAGCCGTCAACGCTGCGAAGGCCGCCGGCTATTGGAGTGCAGGCACGGTGGAGTTTCTGGTGGACCGGGGCAGGAATTTTTACTTCCTTGAGATGAACACGCGGCTTCAGGTGGAACATCCGGTGACGGAGCTTATCACCGGGATCGACATCGCCAAGACCATGTTCTATATCGCGGCGGGCGAGAAGCTTTCCCTGAGGCAGGAGGATGTTCGCCGGAACGGCTGGGCCCTGGAATGCAGGATCTACGCCGAGGACCCCTTCAACAACTTCATGCCCTCTCCCGGGAAGATCCGCACACTCAGGGTCCCCAGCGGGCCCGGTGTCCGTGACGATTCCGGGGTCTTTGCCGGTTACGAGGTCCCTCTCCAGTACGACCCCATGATCTCGAAGCTCTGCACGTGGGGCAAGGACCGCGAGGAAGCGGTGCTGAGGATGAAGCGGGCGCTGGACGAATATGTCGTCAAGGGCATCAAGACGACCATACCCTTCCACCGGAAGGTCATGGACAACGAGAGTTTTCTTTCCGGCGACATCACCACGGGTTTTATAGGGGACAAGTTCATACCCGAGGAGGGGGAAGGGAGCGATGAGTTGAGGACCGTGGCCATCGTTGCGGCGGCGCTACGGATGCAGAGGCGCCGGCGGACCGCGGTGCAGAGTGCCGGGGCAACCAGCAGTGGACCATCCAACGCGTGGAAGATGATGGGCAGGAGGTCGAGATGGGTTATATAGCGATCATTGACGGTGAGGAGGTTCCGGTAAAGGTCGATAATGACGAGGGGGGAAACACGGTTGTGACTGTTGGCGACAGGGAGGTTACGGCCGACGTTTTCTGGGCCCGGTCCGACCTTGTGTCCCTTATCATCGACGGGCGTTCCTACCAGGTGGACATCCACAGCGAAAAGGACAGCCACAACGTCCTCATCGAGGGGGAGCGTTTCGAGTTCGACCTGTTCGATGAACGCCAGGCCCTTTTAAGGAGCAGCGCCTCCCTCGGGACGGAGGGAATACAGGAGATCAGGGCGTCCATGCCGGGGAGGATAGTTAAGATCCTGGTCGCTGAGGGCGACGAGGTACAGGATGGGGACGGCCTCCTGGTCGTCGAGGCCATGAAGATGGAAAACGAGATCAAGTCCCCCAAGACGGGAGTGGTGAAGAAGATCGGTGTAAAAGAGGGCGCCACCGTGGAAGCCGGAGAGCTGCTCGCGGTGGTGGAATAGGGTGGCTATGAACGACGACATTAAAAGGGAACAGGAACGCTGGGAGTCGGGGACCTACGGTAAGGCGGTGGAGAAAAATCCCGAGCGGAAGGAAGAGTTCACCACCATATCGGGTTCTCCGGTCAAGCCCCTCTACACCCCCGGGGATGTCAAGGATCTGAAATACCTGGATGATCTGGGGTTTCCCGGCGAATACCCCTTCACCAGGGGGGTCAGGCCGTCCATGTACCGGGGGCGCCTCTGGACCATGCGCCAGTACGCGGGGTTCGGAACCGCAGAGGAGTCCAACAGGAGGTACCGGTATCTCCTGGATCAGGGGCAGACCGGCCTGTCCGTGGCTTTCGATCTTCCCACCCAGATGGGATACGATTCTGACCACCCCATGTCCCTCGGAGAGGTGGGCCGGGTGGGTGTCGCCATCGATTCCCTGGAGGATATGGAGACACTGTTTTCAGATATCCCCCTGGGCAAGGTCAGCACCTCCATGACGATCAACTCCACGGCCGCCATCCTCCTGTCGCTGTACGCCGAGGTGGGAGAACTGCAGGGTGTTCCCGCCGACGGGCTCAGGGGAACCATCCAGAATGACGTCCTCAAGGAGTATATCGCCAGGGGCACCTACATCTTTCCTCCCACCCCGTCCATGCGCCTCATCACCGACATTTTTGCCTACTGCAGCGAGCAGATGCCGCTGTTTAACACCATCAGCATCAGCGGCTATCACATGAGGGAGGCCGGGTCCACTGCGGCCCAGGAGGTCGCCTTCACCCTTGCCGACGGCATCGCCTACGTCCAGGCGGCGGTGGACAGCGGGATGGATGTCGACCGGTTCGCCTCACGGCTCTCCTTCTTCTTCAATGTGCACAACGATTTCCTCGAGGAGATCGCCAAGTTTCGGGCCGCGCGGCGGCTTTGGGCCGATATCATGAAAAATCGTTTTTCGGCCGCCTCCCCCGCCTCATGGATGCTGCGGTTCCACACACAGACAGCCGGGTGTTCATTGACGGCCCAGCAGCCCGACAACAACGTGGTCAGGGTCGCTATTCAGGCCCTGGCGGCCGTACTGGGCGGTACTCAGTCGCTCCACACCAACTCCCGCGATGAAGCCCTGGCCCTCCCCACCGAGGATTCCGTGCGCATTGCCCTGAGGACCCAGCAGGTCATCGCCCACGAGAGCGGGGTGGCAGGCACCATTGATCCCCTGGCCGGTTCCTATGCCATCGAGGCGCTCACCGGCGCCATTGAGAATGAGGCGAGGGAGTACATCCGGAGGATAGACGATATGGGCGGCGCGGCCCGTGCCATAGAGTCGGGGTACCAGCAGAATGAGATCGAGGAGTCGGCCTACCGGTACCAGATGGAGGTCGAGTCCGGCGACCGCATCGTCGTCGGAGTCAACGGTTTTACGGTGGAGGAGGAGTTCTCCGGAGAGCTGCTCAGAGTGAACCCGGATGTGGAACGGGACCAGGTCCAGAGGCTCTCGGCCCTGAAGGCCCGCCGGAGCCGGGAGGACGTGGACGCTGCTCTCCGGGTTCTCGAGGAATCGGCAAAGAACGGGTCGAACCTGATGCCGGTAATCAGGGAGGCAGTCAGGGCCTATGCTACGCTGGGTGAGGTTTCGGACGTCCTCCGCGGGGTCTTCGGGGTCTACCGGCCGCACTGATCTGGAAACCGGTCCAAAGTCCAAGGTCCAAGGTATAGAGTCTAACGTGGAAAGGCAATGACGGAGGAATTATCCAGTCACCCTCCCCCGACCCCTCCCCTCAAGGGAGGGGGGGGTAGACACGGAACCTCTCGGGAGGAACCAATGAAGCCGATACTCGACCACATCGGAATAGCGGTGAAGGACCTTGACGCCGCCGTACAGACCTACCGGGCGCTGGGGTTCGAACCCGGGAGCATCGACGACGTCCCCGGGTTCGGGGTGAAGATCGCCTTCCTGCCCATGGGCGACGGCAGTATCGAGCTCGTTCAGCCCGTTTCCGATGCCGGCGCCATGGCCAAATTCCTGTCCAAAAAAGGGCCGGGGTTTCACCATATCTGCCTCCGCGTGGAGGATATCCGGGCGGAGTTGGCCCGCCTGGAGGGGCTCGGTGTACAGGTCGTGGATCGCGAGCCCCGGGAGGGCGCCCACGGCGCCCTTGTCGCCTTCCTCCACCCGAAGAGCACGGGGGGAGTGCTCATTGAGCTGGTCCAGAAGACAGAAGAAAAGGCATAAACCCTTCCTCTCGCCCGCTCGTCACACTGCAAGCGTGACTCGCTCAAGTCGCAAAGGACGCAAAGTTGATCTGCGCCCTTATTATTGACTTAACCCCGACTTTCCTGTTACTTCCTTAGCGTTATGCCGCGCGTTATAAAAGAACCTTCCGAAAATTCGGTGGACATTTCAGTTGTAATCCCCATCTTCAACGAGGTGGATAATATCCCGCTGCTCACCGGGCGGGTCCTGTCCGTCATGAGGGGGATGGGCCGCCCCTTCGAGCTGATCCTGGTGGACGATGGGAGTTCGGATGGAAGCCGGGACGTCTACGGCCCAATCGCCGCCCGGGAGCCCGAGCTTAAAATCATCCGGTTCAGGCGGAACTTCGGGCAGACCGCCGCCATGGCGGCCGGTTTCGACATCGCCTGCGGGGAGATCATAGTCTCTCTGGACGGGGACCTGCAGAATCCGCCGGAGGAGATCCCCCGCCTCGTTGACAGGCTCGAGGGCGACGATCTCGACCTCGTGAGCGGGTGGCGCCGGGAACGCCGGGACCGGGCCGTAAGCCGGAAGCTGCCGTCTTTTTTCGCCAACCGGATCATCAGCAGGATCACAGGGGTAAAGCTCCACGACTACGGATGCTCTCTCAAGGCCTACCGTGCCGAGATCCTCAAAGATGTCCAGATCTACGGGGAACTGCACAGGTTCCTGCCGGTCCTCGTGAGCATGGAGGGCGGCCGCATCGCCGAGATGGAGGTCAAGCACGCACCGCGCACCATGGGCCGGAGCAAGTACGGCATATCCAGGACCTACCGGGTCCTCATGGACCTGCTCACCGTCACGTTCCTCAAACAGTACGGGGACCGCCCCCAGCACGCCTTCGGTTTTTTCGGCGTTGCGATGTTCGGCGGCGGGGTTTTAATCGACGGCTATCTGGCCGCCCTGAAACTTTTTACTGGAGCGGATATCGGGGCCCGGCCCCTCCTGCTCCTGGGCACACTCATGATCATCGCCGGAATACAGCTCCTTTCCATCGGGCTTCTTTCCGAGGTGATGGCCAGGACCTACTATGAATCCCAGGGGAAACCCAGGTACAGGATCAGGGAAATTGTCGGGGAATGAGACCGTCCGAAAGTGGGCCGTCCTCGCCCTCAAGATTGTCGTAAGCGTCTCGGCCCTGGCATTCCTGCTGACCCGCATGGACCTGCGGGAGTCACTGGGGCTCCTGGCCGGCAGCGGGAAATCGATGTGGGCGCTGGCGCTTCTTTTCCTCATGGTTTCCCAGGCGGTGACCACCTGGCGCTGGCACATCCTCCTTGTGCCCTATGGTTTTATCCTCCCGAGATTAAAGGTCATGAAGATCTACTGGGTGGGCCTTTTTTTCAGCCTTTTCCTCCCCGGGATCGTGGGCGGGGACGTGGTTAAAACCTACTATGTGGCCGGAAGCTGGAAGGCGGCTCCCACCGCCCTGTTCACCCTCATCGCCGACCGGACCATAGGCGTGGCCGGCATGTTGCTCTACGCGGCCGTCGGGCTGTCCGCCACATGGAAGGCCTTTCCCCCGTGGATGGCCGCCGGGGTGGCTGCAATGATCGCCATCTTCTACCCGGCGCTGATCTATCTGCCGCGGCTTTCCGTCCCGCTCCTGGCCCTTGTAAAAAAGCTCAGGAACATTCCCCGTGATCGCCTGTTCATCTACTGGGACAGGCCCTTGCCCGCCCTCAAGGCCTGGGGCCTTTCTCTCATCGTCCACCTTTGCCTCGTGGCGGCCCACGTGGCCATGGGACGATCCCTGGGGCTTGGGCTGCCGGTAAGCGATTACCTCCTCCTGTACCCCCTGACGTCCCTGGCCGCTTTCATCCCGCTCAGTCTCAACGGCATCGGGCTGCGTGAGGCCGCCTACGTTTACATCCTCGGGCGCTTTGGCGTGGCGCCGGAACCCGCCTTCTCCCTCGCCCTCATGTGGTTTTCCATTATCCTCGCAAACGGTGTCCTGGGCGGGGCAGTCTACGTGCTGGGAGGACGGATCAAGGGAGGGCCGGACCATGTCCGATAGAATTTCAGGATTATCCCAAAAACGAGTATCTGGTTTTCAACCCTCTTTTCTCACGCCCGCTCGTCACGCTGCGAGCGTGACTCGCTAAAGACGCAAAGGACGCAAAGAAGTCATAAAGCTAATTCAACACGGCGTGACCACTTAAAGGTCACACCACAGGGTTGCAAAGGGTTGAAGCACTTCCCCGCGCCTGACTTTGCGAGCTTGGCGGCTTTGCGTGAGACGAATTGGTGTTTACACAATGAGGTTCGCATTATTGTGATGAACCGAATTTCAAACAGGATGTTTTGCTCAGGGACCCTTCTTTGGATCGCCGCAATCCTGGGCGCCGTTCTGCTGGTCTGGGCCAACAGGCCCCTTTTCCTGGCCGTCAACGGCAGCCACTTTCCGGCCCTGGACCGGGTTATGCTCTCCATAACCCACTTCGGCAACAGCTCTGTCCTGGCCATCATCGTCTTCCTCGCGGCTCCCTTTCGCAGGGATATAACCGTCCGGGCGGCCCTTTCCATGATCATCGCCGGGATTATCACCGCGCTGGCAAAGGATCTTCTCGCCATGCCCCGTCCGGCGACCGTTTTCCCCGATCTCGTACACGTTCTTGGCCCCGTCCTCCACTCGAAAAGTATGCCGTCAGGCCACACCACCGCCGCTTTCGCCCTCGCTTTTTCCCTCCGGAAGGCTGTCCCGAGGGGCTGGTATGCAGGCGCCCTCGTGTCGGCCGCCGCCGTGGCGGTGTCCCGCGTCTACGTCGGAGCCCACTTTCCCGTGGATGTCATGGCGGGGGCCTTCGTGGGCTGGTTGGGAAGCCGTGCCGCCGGGCTGCCGTCCGACGCCCTGGCGGAAAGGGTGCGCCGCGCCGGAAGGTCCTTCGATGTGGTCTGCCTGATCCTTGCCGCCGTATCCGGGATCTGGATAATACTGGAGGAGCCCATGATGCGATATAATCCGTTTTTCCTGGGCTCAGTGGGCGCCCTGGGGGCCGCCGCCGCCGCTGTGCTCCTCGTTCGCTGCCTGTTCCTTGAGAGGGGTGCGTCGTGAGGGGCGGCGCCGTCGGATACACGACCCTTCTGGCCCTTACCGTCATTCTGCTGTTCACCGGGCTGGGATCAACCTCCCTGTGGGACATCGACGAGACGAGCAACGCCCAATCGGCCGAGGAGATGCTCCTCTCCGGTGATTGGGTGGTGCCGACCTTAAATGGGGAGCTTCGCACCGACAAGCCACCTCTTCACTACTGGCTCATGATGGCCTCCTACAAAGTTTTCGGTGTCCGTGAGTTCTCCGCCCGCCTCTTCGCGGCAATTTTCGGGTTCCTCACGGTGGTGCTCACGGTGTGGGCGGGAAGGAAAACCTTCGGCGCCGCGGCCGGGAACCTTTCCGGACTATGCCTGGCGGTGTCGTTCCTCTTCACTGTCTCCTCGAGGGCGGCCACCACCGACGCCTTCCTGCTCTTTTTCACCAATCTGGCCGTTTTTGCGGGCTTTTTCGCCGAGAGGTCAAGGGCCATGTCCATCCTCTCCTGGGCTGCAATGGGATTTGCCGTCCTGGCCAAGGGGCCCGTGGGGATTGTCCTCCCCTTCGGGGCCCTGTTCATATATGCTCTCATGTCGGGCCGCGGTGCCCGGGGGCTGCGGAGGCTTCTGGATCTTCGGGGCATCCTCGTTTTTCTGTGCATCGCCGCCCCGTGGTACTACCTCGCCGCGTCCAGGACAGGGGGAAGCCTTATCGAGGGGTTCATCCTCAAGCACAACGTCGGGCGTTTCTTAAACCCCATGGAAAGCCACAGGGGCCCCCTCTTCTACTATTTGCTCATCCTTCTGCCGGGGTTTTTCCCATGGGCGGCATTTCTCCCGCAGGCGGTCTCCCGAACGTTCCGCATGGGAAGGGGCAGCGGCCGAAAGGACAGCTTCGGCCTGCTTCTTATCATTTGGTCCGGCCTGGTCATCCTCTTTTTCTCCGTTGCCAGGACCAAACTCCCCACCTATATCCTTCCCGCCTTTCCGGCCCTGGCCCTCATGACGGGTGCCTATATCCAGTCCCTGGACAGCCGGCATGACAGGGGGGTTACCGGGAGGACCTGGTCGTGGATCGTCAACCTCATCCCCGCCGCCCTTTTTCCCGCGGCCCTGGTCGTGGGCTTTACCATGCGGGCGCCGGGCCTTGTGCCATACGCTCTGGCCGCGCTTCCCATGACCGCCGCCGCGGTTGCAGGGCTTCTTTTTAACCTGAGGGGACAACCCATCAAAGGCTTTCGGTGGGCCGCCTTTGCCGCGGCAGCCGGGGCGATGGGGATCCACCTCCTGGCAGCCCCGGCCCTGGAACCCTACAGGATGGGACCCGAAGTGGGCAGGGGTATCGCCCGGGCAGCCGGGCCGTCGGACGCAGCCGCCGAGTGGGGGTATTTCCGGCCTTCCATCGTATTCTATGCCCACAGGCCGGTTGAGCGTATCCGGTCGGAAGACGGGATCGAGGCTTTCCTCAGGCGCCCTGGGGGGCGTTTCCTCGTGACCACAGAGGGTAAGTACCGAACCTTGCCCGGCGGTCTGAAGGATCGTCTGAAGGTCCTGGAAAAAGGTGTTGACGCTGTCGATTCCAATAAGATCATTCTCCTGCTTGAAAGGACCGGGGCGAGTCTGCCTGGGACGGGCCGTGAGGAGGCAGCGCCGCTATGACCAGGCCATACTGGAATCGGGCCCTTGAGACCATGCCCCGCGAACGTCTGGAGAAGATGCAGGCCCGGATGCTGCGCGAGGTGGTGGAGCGCGCCTACCGCAAGAGCATCTTCTACCGAGACCTTTACCGGGACGCGGGCATAATGCCCTCGGATATCCGCACACTTGAGGACGTGAGGAAACTACCCTTCGTGGACAAGGCGGCCATTGCTTCGACCTATCCTTTCGGCATGCGCATGTGCGACCAGGCCAAGGTGCGCTCGCTTCACGCGGCCACCACCACTACCCGGCATATCGTCCCCATATTCGCCACCGCCCTGGATCTGGACCACTGGGCCGAGCGCTGCGCCAGGATCCTGTGGATGGTGGGCCTCAGGCCGGGCGACTTCCTGCAGAACGCCTTCCGGTTCGGCCTGTCCACCGGGGGGGTCGGATTTCACCTGGGGGCGAAGAGGGCCGGGATCATCAGCATTCCCGCCAGCACCGGGGGGACCGACCGGCAGATCGACATGATAATGGACCTCGGGGTCCAGGGGATCGCCATGATGCCCTCCTACGCCCTCTACCTGGGCCTGCGGGCTCAGGAGCGGGGCATCGACCTTGCCGGGGAGTCCAGCCTGAAGGTGGGACTGTTCGGGGCCGAGCCCACCAGCGTCCGCATGAAGAGGCGCCTGGCCGAGCTCCTGGGGCTGGAGGCCTTCGGTGAGTACGGAATGAACGAGTTCCTGGGCCCCGGCATGGCCTGCCAGTGCGCCGTGAAGCACGGAATGCACGCCTGGGCCGACCACTATCTGGTCGAATGCATCGATCCAGCCACGGGAGAACCGATGGCCGAGGGGGAGCCGGGGGAGCTGGTGTGGACGTGGCTTAACGCCGAGGGTACGGCTGTTATCCGGTATCGCAGCCACGATCTGTCGGAGGTGACCTGGGAGCCGTGCCCCTGCGGCCGCACCCACCCGAGGGTCAGGCGCATCTCCGGCAGGAACGACGGCGCCCTTTCCATTGGGGGGTATATCGTCTATCCGTCCAAGATCGCCCACGTTATGGAGCTTTTCCCGGAGGTGGGCACTTTCCAGGTCATCCTGGATTCCGTGAAGGGCCTCGACTGCTTTACCATCATGGTCGAACCCGAAAAAGGGGCGGAGGTGGACCCGGTGCGCTTGGCGGGGAGGCTGCAGAGCGCCGTCAAATCCTACGTTGTCTGTACCCCCATGGTCCATGTGGTCCCTCGCGGCTCTTTGGGCCTGGTGGGCGCAGATCCCCCCTACCGCATCATCGACTACCGCCGCTCCAGCGGGCGGTACGGCGGGGCCGAGGGGGAGTAAGCGCCGCTTCGCGGCGCAGGGCCTAGCAGGTCGTTGAATTTCTGGCCAACCGCTAAGCGTAACTTCGCACTTGACGGTTTGCCGGAAAGTGCCCCTGTTTAAATGGTGTTTTACCGTAGTCGTCTTCTGTAACCGTTTCAAATACAAGTAAAAAATATTACACCTTGCCCTGGGCGCTATTTCATCCCCGCCCCGGATAAAATGTCATTTTACTCTTGCAAACCCCAAGGGAAAATATTATACTTACCTTCGCGGAAATGGTGGAATCATGCGGTATTCAGGGGGGTTAGGGGTTGGAAAAGGGGTTAAAATCGTCTTGACATGGCGCATGTGAAGTGCTAGTTATTCTGGAAATCGAGCCATGTAATGCGAGTTCCCGGCCTGATCGGTCAGCGTCCGTGTCGTCCTGCAGCATGTCGGCGCGCAATTGGATGGTGGGGTTTACACGAATGGATAGTGACTTTAATATAGATTCTTTAATAGGGATAAATAAGAAAAAGAAAACAACAGAAAGGAGGGGATAACGAGGTTTCCGAATACGATCAAGATGTTTTTTGCAATTCAAACCGACTAGTCGTTTTTTTACACAACCCCTTAGAAACAAGGAGGGAGAAATGAAAAGATTTTCAGTAATGCTTCTTGCTCTCGTAGTGATCGCGGCTATGGCTGTCCCGGCCATGGCGGCAGACAATCTGAGCCTCTCTGGCCAGATGCGTGTACGTGCTTGGGCGCTTCAAGCCCCGGCCTACAATTCTACCACCAACACGTGGAGTCCCGCTGCCTACGATAATACCTTCTTAGACCAGCGCCTGCGCATCGGCGGCAAGTTCGCGGTCGCCGAAGGCGTCAGCATCACCTTCCGGACCGATGTGACCGAAGCCACCTGGGGCGCCAACGGCGGCGCCGGCAAATATGGCGCTGGCCGTTTGCCTGCTAGTAACGGCAACCAGTGGGATCGCGCCCACCTCGACCTCACCAGCGGCGACTTCCATCTCCGCGCCGGTCAGCAGTTCGCCGGTTTCGGCATCGAGGGCGGCACCGTCAACTCCCAGAGTAACGGTTTTAGAGTCGACATGAAGGGCGCCGTATCTTTTTCCGGTTTCTTTTTGCTTGAGCCAGGCAAGGTGGATGATGGTTACCTTACCGCCTTCCAGGTCGGCAATAAAGACTACAAGGTTTTTGCCGTCAATCAGCGCGCTGTAGCTGATGTCGATGAAAGTGTCACCCTGGTCGGCGCTAATGGCAAGACGAGCTTCGGCGCAATCAATGTGAAAGGCGAGCTCGACTTCTTCACCGGCGATGCCAATGCAACAACTGATGCGACTGGTACCCAGCTGTTTGTCGATGGCTCCATGGCCGTCGGCGATGCCGCGACTGTCGGCGGTCAGCTGTTTTATGCCGCAGCTGCCGGTACCGGCGAATCGCAGTATGTAGGTTTGGGCAACGACTTCGGTGGCTGGGATCCGCTGGTCGACGTCGGTACCAGCCTGAGCAATGAGAAATTAAAAGTTGGCCGTCCTTTTGACTTCACGGGTGATGGCGCCGGTGTCATTGGTCTGCGTCTTTCTTACAACGTCAAGTCAAGCGATGCGGTTAATTATGCTGCTTCCCTTGCCTACCTGACCCCGGAAGATGACACTGTGACTACTACTGATAATACTATGCTGGTCGCAGTCGGCACCACCTACAAGGTGATGGCGAACACCAGTCTGCAGGCACAGGTGCAGTATCTTAGTACATCTTTGGATTCTGGTACTGATCCTGAGGCCACGCTTGATTTTGGTTTCGGCCTGTTCGTCAACTTCTAATCCATCAGGAGTGACATGTTTTAAACAAAAAAGCCCGCTGCCTCGGCAGCGGGCTTTTTTTCTATTCAACCCATACTGCAGGATACCATGATGCGATATTTGATTTCTCTTTTTCTTCTGTTGGCTATTCCAGGCCAGGTTTTTGCCGACTTGCCGAAACGCCTCGCTGATGATTTTTCTCCGCTTGCAGGCTATATCGTACTCCCGGTGGGAAGTGACGAGTACCTGATTGATCTGGATGCCGCCAAAGGGGTCCACCTTGGGGACATCTTTACTGTCCTCGGAAAAGGCCAGAAAATTATTCATCCGGTTACGGGTGAGGTCATCGGCGACCTTGATGGCGAATCGGTTTTTCTTCAGGTAACCCGTCTTAAACCCGGCTTTAGCTACGTACGCAAAATGTCAGGGGAGGCCGCCGTAAAAAAAGGGGATAAGATTCAGCGCTTTTTGTCCGTCCCGGCCCGCTATGTGAGTATTCCCGCCGACCGCGGCGATTTAAAAAATGAACTGCAGACAAAATTGAATTTTCTTGATTGGCGGACCAATAACAGTGAGATTCCGGCTCTTCTGGTTTTTGAGCAGAACAGGAAAGCGCTCCTGGTTAAAAACCAGGATGGTTCCGTTCTATTCGAGTACCGCCTGGACGGGACAAAATCACCCGCCGGCGCGTCAGGGCTAAGAGTCGCCGCTCCGGCCGCCTCAGCGCTCCCGGCGCCGGGATCAGCGGAACCCGGTAAGGTCGGGATTATTCAAAACCCGCAGGATATGACTAAAATCTGGCACGGCGCGGAATATAAAGATAACATTATCGGGCTGCGAATTGATGATTTCAACCAGGATCAAACCATGGAGACCGCGGTACTGTTAAAATCCAGACTGGTTGTCAGCGTGTATGCTTCGAGATCGAATAAACCGATCGTCACCCTGTCGCTGAGAGGCGGGATTGACTATCTCGCAATCGACAGCATCGACCTGAACGGCAACGGTAGACCGGAAATCTTTCTCAGTGCGGTTAAAAAAGGAGTGCCTGTTTCCGTTGTTTATGAACTTGACGGCCGGCATCTGACCGAGGTGGCGCGCGACCTGCCGATCCTCTTCAGACGGATCGACCACCCGACCGAAGGGGCCATGCTGCTCGGCCAGAAGCGCCTGGATCTAAAGGTTCCTTTCAGTGAAAGGCCCTTTCGGGTTGTGTTTGTAAATGGACGATATCAACCCGGCCCGGCCTATGATATCCCCAGGCCCATCAATATTTACGGCTATGTGCCTCTTTTGGTCGAAAACCAATCTGAATATTCGGTTTATTTGAGTGACACGGATTATCTCAAAATCAAAACAAGCGAGGGAAATGACATTTACGAATCGGCGGAACATTTCGGTGGGAGCGAAGTGAAGTTCCAGCTTCAAAGTGATGAGCGCGACGGTTTTTTTACCACCTACTTTATCCCGGAGAGATTGCTTGTAAACAACGGTGAAATTCTGGCGCCGCAAAATGATGGGCCACGCATAACCAGTAGTTGGCGGCATTTCAACAAAAGCCGCATCATCAGCCTGAAGTGGAACGGGCTCGCCCTGGATGAGGCCTGGCGAACATCTGATCAGGCCGGCCAGACGGCCGATTTCGCCTTTGCGGATATCGACAACGACGGACAGGCCGAACTGGTCCTGGGGGTCAACTTTACCCGCAAAGGGCTGTTTAAAACCCCAAAATCCGCGATTGTTGTTTATGAGATGAATTAGCTTCGGAAGATGCCCTGTCGCCGGCACCGGCGCTCCTTCGTCGCGGGTTCCACGTTCCATGTTCAACGTACAAACACCTGCAAAAAATCTGCGCAGGCATCACTATTACCGTCACCGGAGCGCACATTTTGCATACTTGTCGGCGAAGCCTCGGCGCGGTCTTGTTTCCATATGCCTTTTAAAATCAGCTACTTAAGCCTGATTTTCAAAGTTGGCACGGGGGTTGCTATATCCCGGATGAAGGCTCCTTTCTCATCCCGGTCGCACGGCGGCGGCAAACCCTTTCTCCCCTCCTTTAACCCTGCCGAGTGACCGGGAATTTTTTTGTGCTTCGCCCTCCCAACTCCATCAACTCCTTGACATCCGCCACCCTTTCCAATAGTTTTCAAAGTTAATGTAAGTGGGAGGTTGAGCCACCTAATGTGAAAATTATTTCTGTTTTTTTCCTCAAGGAGGTCCGTATGAAAACCGCGATTTTCCCTCGTGTTGCTGCACTTTTAATTGTTTTTCCCCTGATGTTGTTCCCTTCTGCCCTGCTGGCCCAATCCGTGGATTCCCAGGCGGCCGCAAAGAGCTCAGGGCCGGTTAGCGTCAATCTCAACGGCCTTGACGGTCTGTGGGTGGCCACCTCCGCCGGGACCCTTCCCGAAGGTAGCTTCGTGGTTGGCGGCGGGTTCGTCTTCGGGAATGGAAAGTTCGGGCCGGGCGGGGGCTATTCCACCTACGCTGTTCCCGTCACGGTGACCTACGCTTTCACGGACCGGATCGAGGGAGGCGCGTCCGCTCCGGTCATCATGAACGTGGATCCCGACGTCGGAGCCACACAGTCCGGTTTCGGAGATGTCAACCTCTCCATTAAATACTCCCTCCAGGCCGAAACCCAGACCATGCCCGCCTACGCTGTGGGCGCGCGCCTGAAGCTCGGCACGGCAAGCGATGCCAATGGGCTTGGCACCGGCGACACCGACCTCGGGATTTTCGCCGCCCTGGATCAGCAGATCGGCGGCGTACACGGGTATCTTAATGTCGAGTACGCGTTGCGCGGCGGAAACATGGACAACGAGGTCAACTATGCACTGGGCCTGAAAATCCCGTACACCGACTCCGTTGATTTTACGGTGGAATTGGTGGACCAGGGGTTCATCACGAGCGAATATAATTTCGGCGACATCCTTATCGGCGGTGCAAGCTTTGACATGGCGCCGTCTGTCAATTTCGGGTTTGCGGTTGGCCTTGGGCTCAACGATAACTCCTCGGACTTCCTGCTCGGCGGGAAGCTGTCATTTTCACTTTAAACGTAAACGTTTTTGCGGGAGCGGGAGGTAGATGCTGATGATCAAGAAAAGAATTTATTCGCCGGGTCCGGTGGACGTATCCCCATACACATCGCTGGAGATGGCCAAGCCCGTGTTGCACCACAGGGCGCCGGAGTTCATCGGTGTTCTGAAGGAGGTTTTCGACGGCCTGAAGTTCGTCTTCCAGACAAAAGGTGACGTGCTGATGTTCACCTCGTCCGGGACCGGGGCCATGGAGGGCGCCGTCGCCAACATCCTGAACCCCGGGGAGAAAGCCATCTGCGTAAACGGCGGGAAATTCGGTGAGAGATGGGCCCAGCTCGTGTCCACCTACGGAGGCGTCCCAATCGTCATTGACGTTCCCTGGGGGCAGGCGGTGGACCCGTCGGTCATCGCCGGGAAGCTGGAGAACGACCCCGGGATCAGGGCGGTCTATCTCCAGGCCAGCGAGACCTCCACAGGGGTTGCCCATCCCGTGAAGGCCATCGCCGAGATCGTCAACCGGTACGACGACAAGCTCATCATCGTCGACGGCATCACTGCCGTGGGGGTCATGAACCTGCCTTTCGACGAGTGGGGGCTGGATGTGGTCGTGGGGGGATCCCAGAAGGCGTGGCGGCTTCCTCCCGGCCTTTCCTTCGCCGCCGTGAGCGACAGGGCCTGGGCGGCAGTGGCAAAGTGTACACAACCCACTTACTACTTCGACTGGGCCAAGGAGAGGAAGAACGTCGGCAAACCGAGCACGGCCTATACCCCGGCCGTTTCCCTCATTCTTGGGCTCAGGCAGGTGATACGCGAGATCAGGGAGGAGGGCCTGGAGGACATGTTCGCCAGGTGCGCCTCCTACGCCGAGGCTACCCGTGAGGCCATGAAGGCCCTGGGGCTGAGGCTTTTCGCGCCCGATTCCCCGTCCGATTCAGTTACCGCCGTTCTGGCCCCCGAGGGGGTGGACGCCCAGGCGATAGTCAAGCACCTGCGCGTAAAATACGGGATTACCGTGGCCGGTGGCCAGGACCACGCCAAAGGGAAGATCTTCCGTCTTTCCCACATGGGATACCTGGACGGCCTGGATATGGTAACCGCCATCGCAGCCGTGGAGATGACGCTCAGGGATATGGGGCATAAGGTTGATCTCGGCGCGGGCGTTCGAAGGGCCGAAGAGATACTCGTCTGAAAGGGGGCGGAGATGAAGGTACTCGTAAGCGACAAGCTGTCCCCTGCCGGCGTGGAGATCCTTGAAAGGACAGCCGGCCTGTCGGTGGACGTCAACGTCGGACTCAAACCGGAAGAACTCAAGGAGATCATCGGGCAGTACGACGGCCTGGTGATCCGCAGCGCCACAAAGGTCACTGCTGAGATCATCCAGGCGGCCTCCAGCCTCAAGGTCGTCGGGCGGGCCGGTATCGGGGTGGATAATGTTGACATCCCGGAGGCTACCAAGCGGGGGATCGTGGTCATGAACACCCCCGGCGGAAATACGGTGACCACGGCTGAGCACGCAGTTTCCATGATGTGTTCCCTGGCCAGGAGTATCCCTCAGGCCGACGCGAGCATGAAGGCCGGCAGGTGGGACAAGAAACTTTACATGGGCGTGGAACTCATGAACAAGACCTTGGGGATCATCGGGGTCGGGAATGTCGGCTCCATCGTGGCCAACAGGGCCCAGGGGCTCAAAATGAACGTCATCGCCTACGACCCCTATATCAGCGAAGAGGCGGCCGAGAAGATGGGTGTGGAGGTGGTGGATCTCGATGAACTGTACCAGCGTTCCGATTTTATCAGCGTCCATGTTCCCAAGACAGATGAGACGAAGAACCTCATCGACAGCGAGGCGTTCAAAAAAATGAAGAAGGGGGTGCGGCTCATCAACTGCGCCCGTGGGGGTATTGTGAACGAGGCCGACATGTCGGAGGCCCTGAAGAAAGGCCTTGTGGCCGGGGCGGCATTCGACGTTTTCTCAAGTGAGCCGCCGGACAAGGATAACCCCCTGCTGGAGCAGGATAACGTTATTCTCACCCCCCACCTGGGCGCCTCGACCGGGGAAGCCCAGGTTAACGTGGCCATCGCGGTGGCAAGCCAGATCGCCGATTACCTCGTTAACGGGACCATCACCAATGCGCTTAACGTGCCGTCCGTGAGCGGCGACCTGCTTCCGAAGGTCCAGCCCTACATTGATCTGGCCGACAAACTGGGGAGCCTCACGGCTCAGCTCGCGGAGTTTGCTCCCAAATCGGTCGAGGTCCGCTATGCCGGGTCGGTCCGTGACCTGCCCCTCGAGCCCATTACCATCAGCGTCCTGAAGGGGATACTTGAGCCGGTTCTTGGCGTGGGTGCGGTAAACTTCGTGAATGCCCCTGTCCTGGCCACCGATAGAGGCCTGAAGGTCAACGAGGTGAAGAGTTCGGAACCCGAGAACTACAGCAACCTCATCGAGGTCACCCTGTCATCCGGAAACGACAGGATGATGGCTGGCGGGTATATTTTCGAGGGCAGGGAGCCGAGGATAGTCAGTATCGACGGGTTCTCCATGGAGGCTATTCCCGAGGGCCACGTGCTGGTTCTCCGCAATGAGGACCGTCCGGGCGTCATCGGCAACCTCGGCAAGACCCTGGGCAGCCACGGCATCAATATCGCCAGCATGCAGATCGGCCGCGACAGGCCTGGCGGGGAGGCGCTTTCCTTTATCCAGATCGACTCGGAGCCTGGCGACGATGTCATCGAGGCCCTCGGCAAGCTGCCGCACATCAAGACAGTCACCAGGGTGAATTTCTAGGGTTTTCCGGGCGCGGGTCGGTGGTAAACCGGCCTGCGCCTTGTTGCGTCCGCATAAGGCGAGGTTTTTTATGAAAAAACCGGAAAGTTCCTGGCTGCTGCCCACCGGTGTTTTCGAGATGCCGCCCGCCAGGGCCGCGTTTATCAGGATGGTGGAAGGGCAGCTCATGGAAACGTTCCGGCTGTGGGGCTACAGTGAGGTCCGCACGCCGGCCATGGAGTATCTGGAGACCATGGCCCAGGGGCTTGAGACCGCCGAACTGGACATGGCCTTCAAACTGGTGGACCGGGCCACCGGCAGGGTGATGGTCCTTCGTTCCGACATGACCCCTCAGGTTGCCCGTATGGCGGCCCTGGCCCTCCGTGATGTCCCGCATCCCCTGCGGCTGTGCTACGTCTCGGATGTCTACCGTTATTCCGGGGACCCCAGCAGGCCCAGGCGTGAGTTGATCCAGGCCGGCGCCGAGCTTCTGGGCACGGACGATCCCCGGGCGGACGCCGAGGTGATCGCCCTTGCCGTCGAGTCCCTCAAAAGGATAGGAATTTCAGCGATCAGGATCTCCCTCGGGCAGGTCAGTTATGCCAGGGGGCTGCTTAAGGAGTGCGGCCTGTCCAGGGAAACTGAGGACCTCCTCATCGGTGCTGCGGACAGGAAGGACGTCGGGGAGGTCGGGCGGATTCTCGACCGGGCGAAGGTACAGCCGCCCCTGAGGCGATGCGTTCTCTCTCTGGCCAAGCTGCACGGCGGCATCGAGACAGTAAGGGAAGCCATGAAGGGAGCCCCCAACCGGGAGTGCTCCGATGCCCTTTCCAACCTTATGGATGTCCTTGACCTCGCTGTTTCCCACGGCGTCGATGCCTCTCTCATAGATGTGGACTTAGGAGAGCTGTCCTCGTTCCGATATCATACGGGAATAGTCTTTTCCGGTTTTGTTTCGGGCGCCGGCAGAGCGGTTTTAAAGGGCGGAAGATACGATGACCTTGCCGGCAAATTCGGGCGGTCTTCCCCTGCCACCGGCTTTGCCATCGATATCCTTGAGCTCCTTGAGATTGTGTCAAGGAACGATGTCACACTCGGAGGGGTTGATTACCTCCTTGTAAACCGATCGGGAGACAGAACGAGAGGGCCGACAGCCGCCATGGAACTGAGACGCAAGGGCCGGGGGGTATTCTGTCTTATCCGGGACCTGGGCGACGATGAGCTTCCGGCCTTCGCCGGTGCACACGGGATTGCGACGATAATTGTTCTGGAGGACGGAGGAGTGAGGAGATGGGATGTCAAAGCCGGCAAGTCGGCCCCGTGTGAAATCGATTCCCTCTGATAACGTATTTCCGGAGGACGGATAATGGCAAATGTCGTGGTTATCGGCGCCCAGTGGGGTGACGAAGGTAAGGGTAAAATCGTTGACGTCTACACCGAAAGGGCCGATCTGGTGGTGCGCTACCAGGGGGGGCACAATGCGGGGCACACCGTTGTCGTGGGGGGAGAGACGACCATCCTCCATCTCATCCCTTCCGGCATCCTGCATCCCGGAAAACAGTGCCTGATAGGAAACGGGGTGGTCGTGGCTCCAGACGCGCTGGTGGCTGAAATTGATTCGATCGTCGCCAGGGGAGTCGACCTGGACGGGCGGTTTTTTATCAGCGAGAAAGCCCACGTCATCATGCCTTATCACGTTGCCCTGGACCAGGCGAGGGAGGAGCAGAAAGGGGCCAGGGCCATCGGGACGACGGGCAGGGGGATCGGGCCGGCCTACGAGGACAAGGCAGCCCGCACCGGTATACGGATCGGTGACATCCTGAACCCATCAGTTTTCCGTGAGAAGCTTGAAACAGCCCTCGAATTCAAGAACTTTGTCCTCACCGGATTCTTCGGCAAAGAGCCCTTCGACGAGCTGGAGGTTTTCGAATCCACCCTGGCCCTGGGCGAGCGTATCCGGGGTTACGTCGCCGATACCACAGATCTTTTGCAGCAGGAAATCGTCCATGGGAAAAACGTCCTGTTCGAGGGGGCGCAGGGAAGCCATCTTGACATCGACCACGGTACTTACCCCTTCGTAACCTCGTCCTCCACCACGGCAGGAGGCGCCTGCACCGGTTCCGGGGTGGGGCCCGGTTCCATCGACGGGGTAATCGGCATCTCCAAGGCATATACCACGAGGGTGGGCGGGGGGCCGTTTCCCACCGAACTCGTGGGGGAGATGGGTGAACGTATCAGGGACGCGGGAGGCGAGTACGGGGCCACCACGGGAAGGCCCAGGCGGTGTGGGTGGTTCGACGCCGTTGTGCTGGAGCAAAGCGCCCGAGTCAACGGGTTCACCGGGCTCGTGATCACTAAGCTGGATGTCCTCGATGGTATCGATCCCATCCGGATCTGTACGGGATATTCCTGCGGCGATCTCAGGGTCGATCATCTTCCGGCGAACCTGGACCAGTTGACCATGTGCAAGCCCATTTACGAGGATCATCCGGGTTGGAAAGGGGCAACAAAGGGTGTCAGAGACTGGAAGGCCCTTCCCGAGGAGGCTCAGGCTTACATAAGGAGGCTTGAGGATCTGATCGGGGTTCCCATCGCCATTGTCTCCACTGGACCCGACAGGGATGACCGTGTGGACCTGGTCGATCCCTGGGCCTGACGGGTGTGCCTGTCGAGTGAAACCTTGTCCATTCATGAGATACCATGGGCGTGGGCCATGCGTGCCTGCGTGTCGAATGAGATGGTTGACAATAGAGGCTGTAAGTATTAGATAGTGACGCTCTGGAGCCCGTAGCTCAGTCCGGTAGAGCAGCGGACTTTTAATCCGTCGGTCGAAGGTTCAAATCCTTCCGGGCTCACCAAAAAATATTGTCCCCTTCGTCTAGCCCGGCCCAGGACACCGCCCTTTCACGGCGGCGACACGGGTTCAAATCCCGTAGGGGACGCCAACCGCAACGCCCCGGCCCTTTTGCCGGGGCTTTTTTCCGGCATTGCGTCAACCATAGCGATTCATGTAAAATCAATATTCTCCCTCGCCCTTTTGGAGAGGGTCGGGGTGAGGGTCTGGAATCAGGCGAATTCACAGGGGTTTGACCCGGTAATATTAAAGGAGGTTTGACAATGCCTTATTTTTCCCGGTTTACGGTCTTTCTGCTCGGTCTCGTGGTTCTTTTTTCAGTGGCGGTCGCATCCAGTCCGGTATCGGCAGCATCGGCGGCCAAGATCGAAAAAAGGGTGAACCAGGCCCTCCGCACCTTCCACGAGGAAGTCAGGTCCGGTGATGAGCTGATGGCCCAGGCAAAAGGGGTCCTGATCTTCCCTAAAGTGTACAAGGCGGGTATCGGTATCGGCGGGGAATATGGTGAGGGTGCCCTGAGGATCAAGGGAAAGACTGTCAGTTACTACTCAACAGCCGCAGCCTCAATCGGCTTTCAACTGGGGGCCCAGTCCAAGATCGTTATTATCATGTTCATGTCCAATAATGCTCTGGAGAATTTTCGCCGAAGCGACGGATGGGAAATTGGTGTTGACGGGTCGGTTGCCCTTGTGGATGTCGGTGTCGGTGGATCGATTGATACCACGAATTTGAAAAAGCCGGTCATTGGATTTATCATTGGCCAGAAAGGGCTCATGTATAATCTGACACTGGAGGGATCAAAGATCACGAAATTGGACAAGAAATAATATGAGAGATGTCATCTTGACAAGGACCTCGAAAGGGACAGAAGGAAAGCCACTGTCTGCAGAAGCCCCAGTTGAAGCTCCTGAGACGGGGAGGCTCCCTGTATTGTATTTTGGTATTGTATTTTGCTTGTTTTTTCCACGGGTTTGCGGTAAAAAGGTTCTGCCGGGGCGAGGTGGAGTCTTGGTGCGTCCGTTTGTTCTTTCAGTAAGAAAGGGGTCATGGAATGGCAGAAGGTACGGTGAAATGGTTTGATGAAAAGAAAGGATTCGGATTTATCACTCAGGAGGAAGGGCCGGATGTTTTTGTCCACTATTCGGCGATCGGGGGGGATGGATTCAAGACCCTCCAGGAGGGTCAGAGTGTAACCTTTGAAATTACGGAGGGCACCAAAGGTCCCCAGGCGACCAATGTTCTACCCGCCGAATAATAAGAATCCCAGACCACCGGAAAGGCCCCTGTATCGGGGCCTTTTTTTTGCCCGCTTCCCTATAACATCACCCCTGTGTCAGAGACAGAGTTCCCTCCGAAGTATCGAAGTGTCGAGGTAACGATATGGACCATACACCAGACCCTGCTTTCACGCATTACTTGTCTTTAACGTTTACCCGAGAAGCCGTAGCATTTTACGAGGGTGAGAGGGAGGGAATCCTGGTCATTGGATGCATCCAGGATCAGCACGACACGTTTGAACCGTTGCAGCAGAAACTCCCTCTCGCGGGCGAAATTCCGGTAGCTGACAAAAAGGGCATTTTCTCCTGTATGCGCAGAAGGATCGAACCATGAGAAATGGCTTCTTCCGTGGACACTTCCCGGGCCCAGGACGGTAACCTCGGGATTTCCGGGGGTGTAGAATGCCGCGAGGGAGGAAAGAGCATAGGATCTGGAGAAGACAAAGACCGCCCCTTCCCTCTCCATCTCCTTCAGGCTGGAGGCTATCTCGGCGCCCTTTCCCGATGGAGAGGCGGTGAGGAGCTTCAAATCCGAGATCTTTATCTTGTCGGGTCTGATGGGAGATTTCCAGTTTTCAGGAAATGCGAGGGGAAGGACAGGAATAAGGAATATCAGAAGAGAAATTATCCAGGCGGTTGCCACGGTTCCTATGTAGTATCCGCCGATTTTCCCCCCGCGAAGAAGGAACCCGGCCACTGCAATAGCCAAAAACGGGATCCCTATCCCGGTCCATTGAGGATCGACTTTGGTCAAAATGCTTATGGCCAGAAAGCCTCCGAAGGGAACCAGGGCAAGAAAAGCCGGTATCTCCCATCGGGCCATCGCTGCATTTCGTCCAGGCGGGAAACAGACGGCCAGGGCAGGGAATGCCAGAAGGAAAACAACGGGGCTGAGGGCGAGGGCCTGTCCGGCCAGGTAATCGGCGAGATGGCCCAATCCGGGGGCCAGAGGGGCCTGACGGGATGAAAAGTTGAAAACGAATGTGGCCCAGTTGTGGGACGCGTTCCAGATGATAATGGGGATCAACCCAAGAGCTCCCACGCCCAGAGCAATGTAGGGCCCGGATCTCATCAGGTGAAAACGGTATCTTTTTGATAGGATCAGATACCCGAAACAGCCCACGATAAGGCCTACTCCCAGAAATTTGCTGAGAATTGCTGAGGCAAAGCAGAGGCCCAGACCCCACCAGGCGTGTTTTCGATTCCTGGCCACCGCCTGATAGAAGAGATATCCTCCCATTGTCCCCGCCAGTACTAGCGGGGTGTCGGTGGTATATATCAGCCCACCGATCTCAAGGAGTGGTATCCCCATGGCAAGGATAGCGGTCAGGTTCGCGGTTCTCATTGAACCGGAGATAACAAGGGCCAGACGGCGCGTTATCAGTATGACGAGCGGAATCCCGATCACAGCGCCCATTCGGACAGCGAGTTGAGTGTTTCCAAAAAGCCTGATCAGGGGCCACATGAGCCAGGCAGCCATGGGGGGATGGTCGTAGTAAGACAGAGCGGGGTGCCGGGCCCATTCCCAGAAATAAGCCTCATCCCCCGTAAGCGGCAGAACGACGGCGTAGACCAGACGGATTCCCGTGGTAATAATCAGGAGGAACCAGAATAGCGCTGTAAACCGGCTCCGGGTTTTGTCCCCATTTTGAATCATCATCAGGGTTCCCTTCAGCCCTCCCCCGAAACGTTCCTTACGAGGTCGCCATAATACCTATCCAAAGCGTGTAGGTAATGATTGAGAGTGCGGTGCTTGCCGTTACCGCTGCCGCCGCCAGGTCCTTGTCCCCTCCCATTTCCGCCGCCATGACGTATGAGATAGTTGCCGATGGGCTTGCCAGAAAGATGATGGCCGCTCCCGCCGCTCCCGGTTCCAGGTGGATAAAACGAAAGAGAAAAAACCCGGCCATGGGAAGGATGGCCAATTTCAGCGCCGTCGAGAGGGCGACAAGACGGAGACGACGGGTTGAGAATGGTTTCAGCGAGCCACCTATAATAAGCAGGGCGAGGGGAAGGGCCATTTCGGCGACTATACTGAAAGTCCGTGTCATGAACCCCGGTATTCTTACCCCTCCAGCCGAGAACACGAGCCCAAGCAGTGTAGCAAGAATTATGGGATTGCCTAAAAACTTCCAGACCATGCCGAGAGAAAGCTTTTTGCCCCCTCCGGCAAGCAGAGTAAAGAGAGAAATGGAGAGAAAATTCTGGAACAGCATGAGAAATCCGGCCAGAACGCTTGCGGCAGCCCTTCCTTCATTTCCGAGTACGTAGAACACAACCGCCAGTCCAACGTAGCCGAGGTTTCCATGGAAGGAAGTTTGGGAGAAGGTGGCCCTTCCGCCGGGAGGTAGCCGCATTGCTCCACCGATCCCCAGCGACAGGAAAAAAATGACGGCCACAACCAGAAAGGTCGCTCCGATCTGGCCAGGGTTGAAGCTTTCGGCGAAGTTTCCCCGGGAGATCTCCCCGAAGATCAGGATGGGAATGGCGATGTAGTAGACCAGGCGGTTGGCCGACTGTATGAACGAATCCGGCAGGAATCCCAGCTTTCGCGAAAGGTACCCCAGCCCGATCACCAGGAAAACGGGGGATATGTTCTCAATAATAGTCAGCATGGTACAGGCGACTATAACGGATGGCATGTCTGTGGGCAAGGGCGCCGTCAGCCTTGACAAGGGCCAGTCTGGAGCTAAATTATATAATATAAAGAGGCGTTGCGCCCGCGGTTGTTGTTCCCTCACCCAGGTGAGGAAAGAATCCCTTTGAAGAAAGAAAGGGGGAAAATAAAATGGCAATTTCACCTATTTCAAGACAAGAGGCTGTGCGCTGGGGACCAGGTATCGACAGGGGTGGCCTTCGAGATGAGATGGTCCGGCTTTGGGGGCCGGTTTTCGACGTGGGTTTTGGCAGAGGTGGCCTTCATGATGAGATGGCCCGGTTCTTCGCCGATTATTTCTGGGGGTCCACAGGAACCTCAAGCGCCTATCTCAACCCGGTCGTGGACCTCGTGGATACGGCGGAAAATATCCAGGTCCAGGTCGAGTTGCCCGGAATTAACAGGGAGGATGTGGAGGTAATACTGAAGAACGACTCCCTTATCATAAAAGGCGAGAAAAGGGAGGAGAAGGAAGAAAAGGGAGATGACAGGTACTACATGGAGAGAAGATACGGTAGATTCTCCCGAACCCTGACCCTTCCTTCCGGGATAAAGGGCGACAGGGCCGTAGTGAAATTCGCTGACGGCGTCCTGCGCATCACTCTTCCAAAGACCGATGAGGAAAAAACCGGAGAGACCAGGCTCGAAGTCAAATAAACGGACTGTACCCGTCTGAGCGCAAGCCGGAAAAAGCCGCCAAAGGGGCGGCTTTTTCTTTCCCCGGAGATGGTTCTTTGTCCTTCAATGGGCTATTATGCACCGGATCCGGAAAATACCTTTCGGATTATGAAAGGGGCTTGAGGGACGTTGTGATAAAGGGGCCAGGCGGCAGGTGTGAGGAGCGGTTTTCCACGGAAACACAGGTTTTCGTTCGTCGGGAAATCGCTGATTGTGCCGGGAATGAAGTTTTCTTTATCGGGCGGACCGATGGAGAGGGTCTCGTCGTCGAGGTCCTTCCCATGGCCAGGGGTGATCTCGATTCGGTTCCGGCAATAACGGAGTCCGCAGGGCTTGGGGATGTGGTCATCCACAATCATCCGACGGGTATCCTGGCCCCATCGAAAGCCGATCTTTCCATCGCTTCTGCCGTGGGTGGCAACGGGGTCGGTTTTTACATTGTGGACAACGAAGTCATGCGGGTCTATGCGGTGGTGGAGCCTCAACAGGGCAGGGAAATGGTTGAACCGCTCAACCCGGAGGAGATATCCGATCTCCTGGATTCCGGGGGGGCCCTTGCAGCAGTTCATCCCAACTATGAGCCCCGTCTTTCACAGTGCCGGATGGCGGCTGATGTGGCGCGTATTTTTGACAGCCGGGCGGTTGGCGTCCTGGAGGCGGGAACCGGCACGGGAAAAAGCCTTGCCTACCTGATCCCAGCTGTTCTTTGGGCGCTGAAGGGGAAACGCCGGGTTGTGATTTCCACCCGAACGATCAATCTCCAGGAACAGCATCTTCGACAGGATCTGCCTGTTGTGCAGAAGGCTCTGGGGAAACCCTTTAAGGCTGTTCTTGTCAAAGGGCGTGCCAACTACCTGTGTCTTCGTAAAAGGGATCTGCTGGATAATGAATCGGGAGAGATACTCCTCGATTTCGATGATGTTCTGGAGGTCAGGGAACTCATCGAATGGAGCCGGGTGACATCCGATGGGACCCTGTCCGACCTGTCTTTCATCCCGGGCGACGCCAACTGGAACCTTCTGAAAGCCGAGTCGGATTCCTGTCTGCGGGCCAGATGCCCGCACTTTTCCGACTGCTTCTTCTACCGTTCCAGGATAGATGCGGCATCGGCGCAGATCCTCCTCGTCAACCATCACATCCTCTTCGCAGACCTGGCCGTCCGCAGCGGCGGGCATGAGGCCGCGGCGATCATGCCCCACTACGATGCCGTCGTACTGGATGAGGCGCACAACCTGGAGAGTGTGGCCCTCTCCTATTTCGAGGGCAGTGTGGGGAAGTGGGGCTTGATGGGACAACTGGGCCGGCTGGTCAGCAGAAGAAAACAGGACCGGGGCCTTGTCCCTTTTCTTGCGAGACGGATCGGCGGGATGCGTTTCCCGAGCGCCGGGAAGAAAGATAAACTCCAGGAACTTGCCCGTTCAATAACATCCGGCGTTGCTGAGGCAAGGAGCCGGATGGATCGTATCTTCGACGATCTCGCAGGTGTGATGATCCCATGGCTGGGAGGCGCAGAGGGAACGGGCTCAAGGTGGCGGGTCCCTCCGGCTCTGAGGAAAGATGCCGAATGGAAAAAAGTTGAGCAGCTTCTTGAGAAACTTGGCGCCGCAATATCGGTTCCTCTCATACCTTTAAGGAAACTCAACCGGGTTCTGAGAGGTCTGGTTGATGACGGTTTTGACGATCTTGCGGGTTTTTGGGGGGATATCGGGGCCGTGGCCTCTCGGCTGGACGCGAGCCTGGACTTCATCACAAGGGTACGGGAAGGTGAGGAAGACGGCGAAGTCTGCTGGGTAGACGTTCGTGTCAGGAAAGGACGTTCATCCGTCAGCTTTCACCTTACGCCTCTGGACGCGGCGCAGATAATGGAGCAGACCCTTTTTTCCCTCGACGGACCGGTGGTGATGACTTCCGCCACACTGACAGTTGGCGGGACGTTCGATTTTGTTAACGAAAAACTGGGCATCGGATCTCTGCAGGACCGGGAGGTGTTTGAGGAGATCTATCCATCACCCTTTGATATGTCCGCCCAGATGCGGCTGGCTGTGCTCGACGATATCGCGGAGCCGGGGAGGGAAGGATATGTGCGTGAACTGACCCGGGCTGTGCTGGATCTCGTGAACGCATCGGGTGGTGGAGCCCTTGTGCTGTTCACATCCTACAGGACGATGGACGCGGTTTTCGAGGGGTGTGGGGATGAATTTTCCCGGAGGGGAATTCATGCCCTCCGCCAGGGTGAATCCCCCAGAACGGTTCTTCTGGACAGGTTTCGTTCAGATCCGGATCTAACCCTTTTCGCAACCGACAGCTTCTGGGAGGGGATCGATGTCGTTGGACATTCCTTGCGGAGCGTGATCATCACGAGGCTTCCCTTCCCCGTGCCCACGGACCCCGTGATGGAGGCGAGGAGCGAGGCGCTGGTGAGGGAGGGACGTGACCCGTTCATGGAGGATTCTGTTCCCCGCGCTGTCATCCGGCTGAGACAGGGGGTCGGCAGGCTCATCCGCCACAAAAGCGATCGCGGATTTGCTGTAATCTGTGATGCAAGGCTGCTCAGGCGATCTTACGGGAGGATTTTTCTGCGATCCTTCCCCGGCACCGAGGCGGAGAGGGGAAGCGTGGCCGGCACCGCGGTCAGTATCAGGGACTTTCTGGATATCTAAAATCAGCAACAAATTTATCCCGCCGCTCTTTCCCGAGAGTTGACTTTTTTCCGCCGGCAATGTATAAGTAGATTATTCCACCCGTTCTGCGGGTGGATTCTTTTTCGGGATGATTCAATGCCTTCCTTTCTGGAGGCATTTTTTGGTTCGATTTCGGCAATCTCGCAGGATGACCCCGAGAGGTTATTTGCGGGTCCATCATCGTTGTTTTGGAGGGTAAAGTCCCATGAGAAAGTATCCTATGACCCCCGGTGGGCTGGAGACATTGACAGCTGAATTGAAAAGGCTGAAGGCCGAAGATCGCCCCAAGGTGATCGAGGCTATCGCCGTCGCCAGGGAGCACGGTGACATCTCCGAGAACGCGGAATATGACGCGGCCAAAGAGCAGCAGGCGTTTCTTGAGAGCCGGATCCGGGGAATCGAGAACCGGGTCGCCAACGCACAGGTTGTGGACCCTGCGGAGGTGGGTACCGACAAGGTGGTCTTTGGTGTCCTCGTGAAGGTTCAGGACCTGGAGTCCGGGAAGGAACTGGGCTACCAGATTGTGGGTGAGGACGAAGCTGATATTACCGCCGGAAAGATAAATGTGACGTCCCCCGTGGCAAGGGCCCTTATCGGCAAACGGGTGGGTGACGTTGTGCAGGTACAGATACCAAGGGGGTTGAGGGAGCTGGAAATTCTGGATATTTCCATTCCCTGATGGCTGATTGCGGAGTCATCAAGTTTAATACTGCCCTAAAATGTGGCATACTTAAGACGGGCTGATGAAACAATGTGCAGCCGGCTGGGTTCTCACGTTTTTGTTTTCCCAATATAACTTTTCATTATCAAGGTGTTACACTCGACGCACCAGTAAAAAGGTATTGGTATGGGTATTGCTTTTTCTGCAGGAACAAGGACCCGGAGGTTAAAGGAATGAAAAAGGTTGAGGCCGTTATCAAACCGTTCAAGCTGGAAGACGTCAAGGAAGCCCTCAATTCCCTTGGGATTCAGGGGATGACAGTCAGCGAGGTAAAGGGCTTTGGCAGGCAGAAGGGCCACACGGAGCTTTACCGTGGGGCCGAGTATATCGTCGATTTTCTGCCCAAGGTGAAGATCGAGGTTGTTGTAAAGAGCGAGATACTGGAAAAGGTCCTTGACGCAGTGGCCAAAGCTGCCAAAACGGGAAGGATCGGGGACGGCAAGATTTTTGTTCTTCCCGTTGAGGATGTTATCCGGATCAGGACCGGCGAGACCGGGGAAGATGCCATTTAAGCATCCGCCTTTTTTAACTATCACAACATCGGAGGGTTAGGATATGACACCGAAAGAGGTACTTGAGTTTGCGAAAAAAAACGCGGTCAAGATGATTGATCTCAAGTTCATGGATCTGCCCGGTACGTGGCAGCACTTCGGGGTGCCCATCAGCCAGCTGGAAGAGAGCAGCTTCGAGGAGGGATTCGGGTTTGACGGTTCCAGCATCAGGGGGTGGAAGCCCATCCACGCCAGTGACATGCTGGTCGTACCCGATGCGGCTACGGCCCAGATCGATCCTTTCTCCACCCGTGTGCCCACCCTTTCCCTTATCTGCAATATAGTGGATCCTATTACGAAGGAGTCCTATTCCAGGGATCCGAGGTACGTTGCGCGCAAGGCGGAAAATTATCTCAAATCCACCGGAATCGGCGATACCGCCTACTTCGGCCCTGAGGCCGAGTTCTTCATCCTCGACGACATCCGTTTCGGACAGAATTCCCAGTCCGGATTCTACTTCCTGGACTCCAGTGAGGGGTGGTGGAACACGGGCCGCGAAGAGGGGCCTAACCTCGGCTATAAACCGCGGCACAAAGAGGGGTATTTCCCCTGTCCTCCCACCGATTCCACCGATGATATACGCGTAGAGATGGTTCAGGTGCTTGAGAGCCTTGATATCGAGATCGAGGCCCAGCACCACGAAGTGGCCACCGCAGGGCAGGCGGAAATCGACATGAAGTATGCCCCCCTGCTTCAGGCCGCGGACAATCTCATGAGGTTCAAGTACGTCGTCAAAAACGTTGCCAGGCAGTTCGGCAAGACGGCGACCTTCATGCCGAAACCGATATTCGAGGACAACGGTTCCGGCATGCACGTGCATCAGAGCATCTGGAAGGATGGCAAACCCCTGTTCGCGGGAGACCGGTACGGCGGCGTGAGCGAACTGACCATGTTCTACATCGGGGGCATTATCAAACACGGCGCGGCGCTGTGCGCCCTGACCAATCCAACCACCAACTCCTACCGCAGGCTGGTGCCCGGTTACGAGGCGCCCATCAACCTGGTCTACTCCTCCAGGAATCGGAGCGCTGCCATCCGGATTCCCATGTACTCTGCGAATCCGAAGACGAAAAGGGTGGAGTTCAGGACCCCTGACCCCACGTGCAACGGCTATCTGGCCTTTGCCGCCATGCTCATGGCCGGTCTGGACGGCATCGAGAACCGGATCGACCCCGGTGAACCTCTGGACAAAAACATCTATGGCCTGCCGCCTGAAGAACTGGCCCAGATCCCCTCCGTGCCGGGTTCTCTCGCCGAGGCTCTCGATGCTCTGGAGGCGGATCACGATTTCCTGCTGAAGGGCGATGTCTTTACCCCGGACCTCATCGAGATGTGGCTGTCATACAAAAGGGAAAACGAGGTGGACGCCATCAACCTCAGGCCCCACCCATGGGAGTTCGCACTCTACTTCGATATTTAAGCAGCTACCCACTTGTCAATGTAAAAAAGGGGTTCGCATTTGCGAACCCCTTTTTTACACTCTGGACTCTGGATTTTCTAATCCCTTTCGACCGTCCTGGACCGCAGGAAATAGAACAACAGGCCAAGGGGCAGGAGCACGAGGCTCACGATCTGGCTCGTGGAAAGAAAGAGCCCCATAATGTCAGCCCCTCCTCTGGGGTCCGCCCTGAGGAACTCAACACTGAAGCGGAAGATGCAGTAAATTATTATGTACAGGGCCGCTACCTGGCCGTCGAAGCGTCTCCTCGATGTTTTCCAGACCAGGAAAACCGTCAGGAGAAGCAGGGCCAGAGTGGAGTATAGCTGGGTCGGATGAACGGGGATATTAAGCACCCCTGTGGCCAGGCTGCGGGGGTTGGTGAAGATCACCGCCCAGGGCAGGTCCGTGGGCCTGCCGTAGCCGCAGCCGGCGGAAAAGCAGCCGACCCGCCCCAGAGCGTGGCCCAGGGTAAGCCCGGGCGCGGCAATGTCTAAGGTTCTCCAGAGGGGCATCCGGTAGATCCGGATGGCGGCCAGCAGTCCAAGGAGTCCTCCGATAAGCCCTCCGTAGAAGACCAGTCCACCCTTCCAGACCATAAACACCTCCAGCGGATGGGCCTGGTAGTAGGAGAGGTTGATGATGATGAAGAGGGTCCTGGCGCCCAGGAGCCCGGAAAGGATGACGATGAGCGAGAGGTCGACAATACGGCCCGGATCCCCACCCTGTTTTTTGTTCAGGTATTCGGCGAGGAAAATACCGGCGAGCATGCCCGAAGCGACCATGAGGCCGTAGGTGTGGATCGTGAGCGGTCCTATATGAAAAAGTACCGGGAACATTCCGTCTCCCTGTTCTATCGGCCCATCTGGTCCATATGGCCCCTCAGGAAGAGGATTCCCATGGAAATGGCTCCGATGGTAATGGCTGAATCGGCCACGTTAAAGGCAGGCCAGTGGTATGGTCCCACGAACACGTCCAGAAAGTCCACCACCTTTCCCGTGACGGCTCTGTCGTAGAGATTCCCCACGGCTCCAGCGGCTATGGCGGTGATGGCCAGGCGGACCTGTATGGAAGCGCTGCGTCGGGCCTGTCTGTAAAGGTAAAACAGGAGGAACAGGGCGCACAGGGACACCACGATGAAGAATGCCCGTCTGAGGGGGCTGTCCCAGCCGGCCATGATGCTGAATGCCCCTCCGGTATTTCTCACGTAGGTCAGGTGAAAAAAAGAGGGGATCACCGGCGTGGACTGATACAGGTCCATGAGGTTGACTACCATGACCTTCGATACCCGGTCCGCCGTCAGGATGCCTGCGAAGAGAAGGATGTCTGTCACGGATTATCCCTCGATTCGACCACGTTCTGACACCGGCCGCAGATCCCGGAAATCCCGCCTTCGGCCCCGACTTCGGGGGCAAATTTCCAGCATCTCTCACACTTGCCGCCTTCCGCCCTGCCCACCGTTACCGCGAATCCGGGGAGTCCCTCCCCGGTGAAGGCATTTTTGGGCAGTTTTCCATGGGATTCGATTGTGGCCGAGGAGACGATAAAGAGATCAGGGAGACCCTTCCCGAAGCTTTCGAGAAATTCCGCGAGCGCCGGGTCAGTTACGTGAAGCGTCACCGCCGCTTCGAGGGAATTGCCTATTTTTTTAAGCCGTCGGTCCTCCTCGAGGGCTTTCGTGACGACATCTCTGATGGCCACCAGTTTCTGGTAACGGTTTTCCAGCTCCTGATCCGCCCACCCGGGGTCCGGCGCAGAAAACTCGGTCAGGAATACACTCTCGGCCCTTGAGCCGGGCAGGTTCTCCCACACCTCCTCGGCGGTGAAGGAAAGGATGGGCGCCATAAGCCGTACGATACCATCAGCCAGAGCCAGAAAGGCAGTCTGTCCGGACCGTCTCAGAGGACTGTCCGCCGCTGAGGTGTACATCCGGTCCTTTAAAATGTCGAGGTAGAAGTTCGACAGGTCCACAACGCAGAAGTTGTGGAGAGTGTGGAAGACATTGTGGTACTGGAAGGCGTCATAGGCCTCGACTATCCGGTCCGTCACCCGGGATAGCCTGAGCATCGCCCAACGATCCAGTTCATCCATCTCGTTAAAGGGGATGCTGTCCCGATCCGGGTCGAAGTCGGAAAGGTTGCCCAACAGATATCGGCATGTGTTGCGGATACGGCGGTACGCCTCCGTCAGGCGCAACAGGATTTCGTCGGAAATACGGATGTCGTCCCGGTAATCGGTGGCGGAAACCCATAGGCGGATGATCTCGGCGCCGTATTTGTCGATGATCTTCTGCGGAGCGATGACGTTGCCCAGGGATTTGGACATTTTCCTCCCATTGCCGTCGACAACATAGCCGTGGGTGAGGACCTCTCTGTAGGGAGGTTCTCCCCGGGTTCCCACCGATTCGAGAAGGCTGCTGTGAAACCATCCCCGGTGCTGGTCGGATCCCTCAAGGTACATGTCGCAGGGCCAATTGAGATCGTCCCTGTCCTGGAGAACCGCGGCGTAGCTCGCGCCGGAGTCGAACCATACGTCCAGGATGTTCATGTCTTTTTTAAACGAGACCCCGCCGCACGCCAGGCATTTTGTCCCTTTCGGCAGAAGTTCCGCGGCCGAAGCGGTGAACCAGACATCGGCCCCATTATCCTCCATGAGATCGGCCACGTGATTGCAGATGTCTCCGCTCATCAGGGCCTGTCCGCAATCCTCACAGTAGAAGATGGTGATGGGCGATCCCCAGGACCGTTGGCGGGAGATGCACCAGTCCGGCCTGTTCTCGATCATCTGGTAGATCCTCTGTCGACCCCATGCCGGGATCCATTGGACCTTGTTGATCGCCTCAAGCGCCCTGGAACGCAGGTCATTGTGTTCCAGGGAGATAAACCACTGTTCGGTTGCTCTGAAGATGATGGGCGAATCGCACCTCCAGCAGTGCGGGTAGGTGTGCTTGATGGGCGCTTCAGCAAGGAGGGCGCCGACCTCTCCAAGTTTGTCGATGACGGCCCTGTTGGCCGCAAATACATGCATGCCCGCGAAAAAGTCCACGTCCGAGGTAAATTTCCCCTCATCATCCACAGGGGCATAAATATCCAACCCGTATCTCAGCCCCGTTTCGTAGTCATCCTGTCCGTGTCCGGGAGCGGTATGAACGCATCCCGTCCCTGCGTCCAGGGTCACATAATCCCCGAGGACAACGACTGACTCCCTGTCGTACAGGGGGTGGCTTGTCTTCAGCCCCTCAATCAGCTTCCCGGGAAAGCGGGCCAAGATTTCCGGTTCTCCAACACCCATGGTGGAGGCGAGGCCGGAGGCCAGATCCTCCGCGGCGATGAGGGCCTCTCCATTAACGAGGAATGCCACGTAGGAGAAGTCGGGGTGAAGGGCTATAGCCAGGTTCGCCGGGATCGTCCAGGGGGTGGTTGTCCAGATAGCCACAGAGGAGGGGATGCCCTTCAACTCCGGGATCCTTTGCGCCGGGTCGTCCATGAAGGGGAATTTTACGTAGATGGACGGTGAGGTGTGATCGTGGTATTCCACCTCAGCCTCGGCCAGGGCCGTGCCGCATGAGGAGCACCAGTAAACCGGTTTTCTCCTCTTGTAGACGGAACCCTGCTCCACGAACGCGCCGAATTCCCTCGTTATGCGCGCTTCATAGGGGTATGCCATTGTCAGATAGGGATGGTCCCAGTCTCCGAAGACCCCAAGGCGGCGGAATTCCGTTCGCTGGATGTCGATAAACCGGTTGGCGTAATCACGGCAGGCCCGGCGTATCTCAATGGCTGGAAGCCCGGTCTCCCGGGCCTTTAACTCCGTGTCAACCTTGTGCTCAATGGGAAGGCCGTGGCAATCCCAGCCTGGAACGTAGTGAGAGTATTTCCCGGCCATCCATTTAGATTTTACGACGAAGTCCTTGAGGATCTTGTTCAAGGCCGTTCCCATATGTATGTTTCCGTTGGCGTATGGGGGGCCGTCGTGAAGGGTGTAGGTCTCTTTCCCCGCCCGCGCTTCCAGAATCTTCCTGTAAATATCCTGATCCGCCCACTTCTGAAGGCGCTCAGGCTCCTTCCTGGGGAGGCTCGCCCTCATGGGGAAGTCCGTTTTAGGGAGGTTCAGGGTGTCTTTGTAGCTTTTGGGACTCTCAGCGGCCATTTTTCACCCTCGTTTTCGTAAAGTAGTCGATAAGAATAGGTCCAACAGCTAAATCTGTCAATCAGGGACCCTACCCGGCGATGATTACGATCAGGCCCTGGATTGCGCCTATGATGGCGCCGGTGAGAGCGCCGACCCATTCGATATGCCTGAACTCCCTGTCGGCCAGTGCGAATACCATCTTCTCAAGGTTCTGTATCTCGAATCGCTCGATCCTGTCGGCCACGATCTGTCCGATATCCACTGAGCCCCGCAGTTTCCTGACGAAAGAGTCCCGGTACCGGCCGATGAGCCTGCTGATCTCCGGAGTCAGGATGTCGATGATCTGCGGAAGGATCAAGGCTTCCCACGCCTTCGCTATCCCGGGGATTTTTCCGATGAATATCCCCGGCCCCTTTGTGTGGAGGATGGATGTCAGCGTGGAGCGTATCTCATCCTCCCAATGCACCCCGCTCATGGCCTGCTCCAGATCCTCCACTGTCAGCAGGTCCTTCTCGACGGTCTCGGCGATCCTCTGGGCTATCTGGTGCCGGCGCCGTGGAATAAGTCCCTGAATACGCAACCCCAGGAAGGTGATGGGCTTCCGGGGCCTGAAAAGCATGATGATGGCGATCCGGTTGGTGATCCAGCCCACCAGGGCGCCAACAAGGGGGAAGATGGCAAAGTAGGCTGTTTTCGGCATGGTGCGGATTCTACCCGTATGCCCCCGGTGGTGTCAACGACAGTGAGGCTCTGACACTTATTTTTCATTCCCGGGCCGGTGTTTCCGTTTGCGTGGTTTTTTTTTCATGGTATTGTGCTTAACTAATAAAAAGGCCCAGACGGCAGGAGGATGAAATTGGCAAAATCCCGAAAGAAAGACGAGGGCTTCGAGGAAGGCCTTCTGGAACTGGAGGCCATAGTCGCGCGGCTTGAAGGGGGCGACACATCCCTTGAGGAATCCCTTGATCTCTTTGAGAAGGGCACCGCCAGGCTGAAAAGTCTGGCGGTGATGCTCGACGAGGCGGAAAAGAAGGTCGATATCCTTACCCGGGACATGTCCGGCGAGATGAAGACCGTCCCCTTCGACAAAAACGGAAATGAGGACTGATGGCAGGATTTCTGGAAGAGGGCAAGGCACAGATTGACCGGGCGCTGGAAGGGTTTATGCCGCCTGCGGGCAGCTATCCTTCCCGACTTGTCGATGCGATGCGCTATAGCCTTTTTGCAGGTGGAAAACGGATTCGACCCATCCTGGTTCTCTCCTCCGCCAAAGTAGCCGGAGGAAACCCCGAGGATGCCATGGCCGCAGCGTGTGCCGTGGAACTGGTCCACACCTATTCCCTGATACATGACGACCTGCCGGCGATGGACGACGATGATTACCGAAGGGGGAAACCGACCTGCCACCGGGCTTTCGATGAGGGCACCGCCATCCTCGCCGGGGACGCCCTTTTGACAATGGCGTTTGAACTGCTCTGCGACCCCGAGCTCCTGCAGTCCGTGCGTTCTGTTGACAGGTTGAGGATGGTGCATGAGCTTGGCGCCGCTGCAGGCTGGAAAGGTATGGTGGGAGGTCAGCAGGTTGATCTCGACAGTGAGGGAAAGCCCCCGTCCCAACCTGTCCTGGAGTATATTCATACCCACAAGACCGGCGCCATGATCCGCTGCTCCATCCTGATGGGGGCCCTTGCAGCCGGGGCCGGGAAGGCGAGAATGAGGAATCTAGGGCAATTCGGCGAGAAGCTGGGTCTTGCCTTTCAGGTTGTTGACGACATCCTTGACGTCACTGCGTCCACGGATGAGATGGGAAAGGACCAGGGCAGCGACGCGGCAAGCGGGAAGGCAACCTATCCAGCCCTTTTCGGGCTTGAGGGCGCAAGGGAACGAGCGAGGGATCTCATCGCCGAGGCAAAGGGACATCTTGAGGGGATTCCGGAGGGTGGGCGTCTCGCGGATATTGCGGATTTTGTACTTTTAAGGAGGTTGTAGCAGATTGAGTAAGTCCAGCCCGGAAACGGTTTCGGTTCTCGACAGTATCAATTCACCCGCGGACCTTTGGGATCTGAAGCTCACGGATCTTGAGAAGCTTGCCGGAGAGATACGCAAGCTTATACTCGAGGTGGTTTCCAGAAACGGGGGGCATCTGGCATCCAACCTGGGGGTGGTGGAGTTGACCATTGCCCTCCATTATGTATTTCGGGCCCCGGAGGACCGGATTGTCTGGGATGTTGGACATCAGGCCTATACGCACAAGCTGTTGACCGGGCGAAAGGACCTGTTTTCCACCCTTCGGCAAAAAGGTGGAATCAGCGGCTTTCCCAAAAGAAGAGAGAGCCTCTACGACTGTTTCGACGTTGGTCACAGCGGCACATCCCTTTCGGCCGCTCTTGGCATCGCGGAGGCGCTTGAACGGCTGGATGAGGCAGGCAAGGTCGTTGCAGTGATCGGTGACGGGAGTATGACCGCGGGACTTGCCCTCGAAGGTCTCAACCAGGCCGGAGAATACGGAAAGCGCCTCGTGGTGATCCTTAACGACAATGAGATGTCCATCGCCCCTAATGTCGGCGCGATGTCCTCCTATCTGTCCAGACTACTTACCGGCGGGATCGTCAACAGGGTCAAACGAGAGACCGAAAATTTTCTGAAGAGCATCCCAAAGGTAGGAGAGTCATTCCTCCAGGTTGCCAAGAAGGCGGAGGAGTCGTTCAAATCCCTGATTTACCCGGGCATGCTGTTCGAGGAATTGGGCTACCAGTATATCGGTCCCCTGAAGGGACACCGCATGGATCGCCTTATCGTGGCTTTTCGGAACGCGCGCAGGATCGAAGGCCCCGTGCTTATCCATGTCGGGACGGAGAAGGGGAAAGGGTATGAGCCTGCCGAGAAAAATCCGGCAAGGTTCCACGGTGTCGGACCGTTCAACCTGGAGACGGGGAATCCAATAAGAAAGTCGGCAGTTCCGTCCTATACGGATGTGTTTTCCGAAGCCCTCGTCGAGGCGGCGGGGAAGGACGACCGTATTATCGCAATCACTGCCGCCATGCCCGAGGGCACGGGGTTAGACAGGTTCGCCAGGGAGTACCCTGACCGTTTTTTCGATGTGGGGATTGCCGAGCAGCACGCTGTAACCTTCGCTGCGGGTTTGGCGACACAGGGGTTTCGCCCGGTGGTGGCCATTTACAGCACTTTCCTCCAGAGGGCCTATGACCAGATAATTCACGACGTATGCCTTCAGGGGCTGCCGGTTGTCTTCGCCATTGACCGGGGGGGGATTGTGGGCGAGGATGGCCCGACGCACAATGGTGTCTTTGACCTTTCCTTTCTCCGCGCTATTCCCAGCATTACCCTCATGGCGCCCGGGGATGAGGCGGGGTTGAGGAGCTCCCTCGCCACAGCCCTGGCCATAGATGGCCCCTGTTCCTTCCGGTATCCGAGGGGGAGGGGTGTGGGCGTTCCCCTTGATGAACCTGAAGTCTGGGAGGTGGGTAAGGGCAAGCTTCTCAGGGAGGGGATGGATGTTACCCTGGTGGCCGCCGGATCGGGCCTCCATCCCGTGCTTGACGCAGCGGAAAAGCTGAAGGATGTCGGGATCGATGCCGCGGTTATCGATGCCCGTTTTGTTAAACCGCTCGACAGCGAGCTGATTTTCAAGTGGGGGCGGCAAAGCGGGAATATCATTACCATAGAGGAAAACGCGCTTATGGGCGGATTTGGTTCTGCGGTTCTGGAGGCAGCCTCGGACAGGGGAGAGAATTGCAGGATTCACAGGTTGGGGCTCCCTGACACCTTTATAGAACAGGCTACCCAGGCGGAGATCAGGGCAGCCCTGGGTATCGATGCGGATGGGATCATGCGCGCCGTTCGAAAGGTTCTTGGGGATGCCGGCTCGTGAGAGGGTGGATCTGCTGCTCGTTGCCAGGGGCCTTGCGCCGAGCAGGGAGAAAGCTCAGGCATTGATCCTCGCCGGGCAGGTCTACTCAGGCGACAGCAGGGTGGATAAGGCCGGCCACCGCTTGCCGGTTGATGTTTCGCTTGATGTACGGGAAGGGCTGCCATACGTAGGGCGGGGAGGGTTGAAGCTTGAGGCCGGCCTGGACCGGTTCGGTGTAGACCCTGCGGGAAAACGGTGCCTTGATGTGGGGGCGTCCACCGGAGGTTTTACGGATTGTCTCCTCCAGAGGGACGCAGCCCGTGTTTTTGCGGTGGATGTCGGGTATGGTCAACTGGCGTGGAAACTGCGGTCCGACGTCCGGGTAACTATCCTTGAGAGAACCAATTTCCGGACAATCTCCGACGATGCCCTGCCCCACGATCTTGAGTTGGCGGTGGTTGATGTTTCCTTTATCTCTCTGGGGCTCATACTGCCGCGCCTGTGGACATTTCTCGGGAGCGGTGCGGATGCGATAGTCCTGGTGAAGCCCCAGTTTGAGGCCGGCAGGAAAAATGTCGGGAAAGGTGGAATCGTCAGAGACCCCGGGGTTCGTACGGAGGTCCTGGCCGGCATACTCGCGGCGGCAGAGGGCGAGGGGTTCGAGGTCAGGGGATCAATGGACTGCCCGGTCCCCGGGGCGGACGGCAACGTGGAGTTCCTGGCGCATTTATTTAAAACATAAGGAAACACCATGAACGAGATCAAGCGGATAGGGATCATTGCCAAGACCAGCAGCCCCCACGCCCGGGAGGTAATGGATAAACTTGTTCCATGGCTTGTGGCCAGGGGTGTTGAGGTCACTGTGCAGGAGGAGTACGGGGGGCTGGCCGGGCCGTCGGCGAGGGCCGTCTCGAGAGACGAGATCCCGGCCGGGGCTGACATCATACTGATACTTGGGGGGGACGGTACCCTTCTCTCTGTGGCACGTCTCGTGGAGGGCGCCGATATTCCCCTCCTGGGGATCAACCTCGGATCCCTGGGGTTCCTTACGGAACTTGGACTAGATGAGCTTTTCTCCGCTCTGGAGCGGGTTCTGACCGGTGATTTCAGGATTGAGGAACGGATGAGGCTGAAGGTTCACCTTCATAGGGAGGGCGACGAAACCTGCGAATTCAAGGTTTTTAACGACGTGGTTATCAACAAAGGCGCTCTCGCCCGCATCTTCGACCTGGAGGCCTTTGTGAACGGATATGAGGTGACAACCTACAAGGCCGACGGACTCATTGTCAGCACCCCCACAGGGTCCACTGCTTACAGCCTGGCCGCCGGGGGCCCCATCATCGAGCCCACCCTGGACGTTATTCTGATCTCTCCCATATGTTCCCATACCCTGACGAACCGACCCCTCGTGGTGTCGGGCAGCTCCCTGGTGGAACTCCGCCTCACCGGGGACCCCGGAAAGGTCTATCTTACGCTGGATGGGCAGGAAGGAATGAGCCTGTCAGGCGGTGACCGGATTCACGTGAAGGCCTCTCCAGGCCGGGTCAAACTGATCAGGACCGGATCGAGGACCTTCTACGATGTTCTCGGGGCCAAGCTTCACTGGGGAAGGCGGTAGACGGGACTGGAGTGCGAAACCGAATTCATGCTGAGGCGACTCGACATAAAGGGGTTTGCTCTGATTGACGAGCTCTCCCTCCCTTTTCACGCGGGCCTGACGGTCCTTACCGGGGAGACGGGCGCAGGCAAGTCGATCATTGTGGATGCCCTCCAGTCCGTTCTGGGCGAAAAAGCGGATACCGCCATCATCCGTTCAGGGGAGAAGTCCGCCGTCATCGGTGGAGTGTTCCGTATTCCGGAGACTATTTATGATCTGGTCGAATCCGGATCAGACGGGGAACTGTCGGTAAAGCGGGAAATACCGATGGAGGGGAGAAGCCGGGCCTTCGTCAACGGCTCACCCATTCCACTGTCCAGACTCAGGACATTGGGGGACGGTCTCGTGGACCTTCACGGCCAGCATGAGCACCAGGCCCTCCTCAGGGTGGCCGCGCATCTGCAGGCCCTCGACGCCTTCGCCGGCCTGGAGGAAACGAGGGCCAGGCACGAGGAGACTTTCCGCCGAAAGGCGGATATCAGCAGAAAGATCAGTCATATCGAGGAGAAGGGGAGAGAGAGCCTGGCACGGAAGGATTACCTGAGTTTCGTGGTGCAGGAACTCCACGCTGCCTCTATCGGCGATGATGAGGAGGATTTGCTCAGGGCGGAGGAGAAGGTTCTCGTTTCTGCCGGTAAACTCCAATCCGCGGCCGCCACCGTCCTGGAGAATATTTATCAGTCGGACGAATCTCTTGCCGATGGGGTCGGGGGGGCGGCTTCCAGCCTGCGGGGTTTTCTGGATATTGACGCGAGGCTTGGAGAAATTGTCGAGTTTCTGGACAATTCCCGGGCACAGCTTGAAGAGGCGGCGCACCTTCTGAGGGAATATACAGGGATGGTTCAGGCAGATCCCCAGCGGCTGGAAATGGTTTCCGACAGGTTGGCCCTCATCGAGGATCTGAAAAGGAAGTATGGCCCAACGGTGAACGACGTCCTTGCTTTCCATCAAAGCGCCACAAAAGAACTGGATGAGATTGAAACGGGCCGGGAGAGCGAGGATGTCCTCAGGGCCGAGGAGGACAGGCTGGGTGACATGCTGGTGAAATCAGCTCGGGAGCTGAGCGCCGATAGACGGGCCGCCGCCTCCCGGCTTGAGAAAATGGTTCTGGGCGAGCTGGCCGACCTGGCGATGGAACGGGTCAGGTTCAAGGTTGATTTTGAGGAGGCCCCGCATTTCGAAAAGGGCACGGACCTCGTGGAATTTCTTATCTCCACCAACCCGGGGGAGCCCCTGATGCCTCTTAGAAAAGTAGCCTCAGGCGGGGAGCTTTCCAGGGTGATGCTGGCTCTCAAGACGATCCTGGCCCATACGGATGAGGTCCCCACGCTGGTTTTTGACGAGGTTGATTCGGGCATCGGCGGGCGCACCGCAGGTATACTTGGCAAAAAACTCAGAAAAATATCCGGCCACCACCAGGTCCTGTGCATTACCCACCTTGCGCCGGTTGCCGCCTGCGCGGACCGTCACATCATGGTCGAGAAGGTGGAACATGGCGGGCGTGTCGTTATCCGGGCAAGGTATCTTGATGGGGATGAGAGGATAGGAGAGCTTGCACGGATGATCGGCGGCATGGAACTCACCGAAGGTATCTTGAACTCGGCGAGGGAGATGTTGAAGGAATCCAATGGGTAACCACACCTGGATTATCAGGAAGGCCAGAATCGCCGATGCCTCGGCCATCCATCGGATTGTCAACAGGTACGCGTCCGCAGGAGAGATGCTGGGGCGGTCCAGGAGCGAGATCTATGAGGGAATCAGGGACTTTTTTGTGGCCGAGATGGAGGGCCGTATCGCCGGTTGTTCCGCTTTGCACGTGAATTGGGAGGATCTGGCGGAGGTGCGGTCCCTTGCTGTGGAGGAGGCTTGTCGGGGACACGGGGTTGGCGGCGGTCTGGTTGCGTCCTGTCTGAGGGAGGCCGGGGAGTTGGGAATCGCCAGGGTTTACGCCCTTACCTACAGGCCGGGGTTTTTCGAAGATCTGGGTTTTACCAGGGTTCCGAAGGAATCCCTTTCCCAGAAAATATGGGCGGACTGTCTCAGATGCCCCCAGTTTCCCAACTGTGATGAACACGCCGTTCTCAAGGAACTGAGTTAACGATGAAGGACAGGCTCGAAATTCTGGCTGAGAGAGTAAGAGAGGCGGCCCTTGCTTCGGGTGCGGATGATGCGGAGGCTATCGTGCGGTTCACGGACTCCTCCCGGATCGAGGTGAAAGCCGCCGCAATAGAGGGTTCACGCCGCAATCGTGAAATCTCTGCCGCAGTCCGTGTGCTGGTGGGCAACCGGCCCGGATTCGCCTACATGACCGACCCCGATGCCGGAGCCGTGAAGGATATGGTTCAGGATGCCGTCGAGGGGGCAAAACTCGTACCCTCGGGAGATGAGAACCGTTTTTCCACCGCGGCCGGCGTCGGCGATGTCGGGAATATTTTCCACCACGCCGGGTTTGAGGCGCCGTTGAATCGGAAGATCGACATGGCATGTTCCCTGGAGGCCTCCGCCATGGCGGCCCATCCGGCGATTACCACGGTATACAAACCGTCATATACCGAACGGTACCAGGTTACGGCAATTTCGTCCGGGGGCGTGGTTTGGTCCTATGAGGACACTCTGTTTTCAGTAGGGGTTCAGGCAGTAGCCGAGAACAATTCCGGATCTCAGACCGGTTACGATTACCAGGTTTGCCGAAACCCGTTGGATCTGGAACCTGATGCCGTTGGCTTAAGGGCTGGATTGGAGGCCGGCGGTCTTCTTGGTGGGGCTCCTCCGGAAACAGGTGAATATCCTGCGCTGATTCCGGCAAAGGTCACGGTGGGGCTGCTTGATGTGCTGGCATCATCCTTCTCCGCCGACGAGATACAGAAAGGCCGATCTGGTCTGACGGGCAAAATGGGTCAGCAGATATTCTCGCCCATGATCAGTATCTCCGACAAGGGCCTGCTGCCGGGGGGAGTGGGCAGTGTCCCGTTCGATGACGAGAGGGTCTGTCCGATATCCCGATTGCTGGTGGATGCTGGAGTAATGGCCGGGTGTTTCCATACCATCAGGACGGGGGGCAGGGAGGGGAAAGAGTCCACCGGGAACGGTTTCAGGGGATCCATGTCATCAGTTCCCTCTCCGGGGGCCACGAATCTGATCCTGGAACCCGGGACAGCTCCCGCTGAGAAATCCCTTCCTTCGGGCGTCGTTCTTCAAATTGAGGACCTGATGGGCCTGCACACCGTTGATCGGGTATCGGGCGATTTTTCCCTGGGCGCTGCCGGATACATCCTCAGAGGTGGAGAACGGATGGAACCATTCAGGAACGCGGTTGTCAGCGGCAACCTTTTTCAGCTCTTCTCCATGGTTCTTGCCGTCGGAAATGACCTTGAATTTTACGGGTCTACGGCCGCTCCAGAGTTATTGGTGGAATCGATTATAGTATCCGGGAAGTGACTGCTCCACTTGCAATTCCATGATTTGTATGTTAGCTTTTTCCAAATTTTAAAACAAACTCAGGTTGCAAGTATGCTTCCGAGGGGAGATTTTGTGGCGTGACCAGGAAAACGTACACCATTATGGTTGTGCCGGACGAGACCACCAAAGTTCGCCGGTACCGTGTCCCCAAGCTGTTTGTGCGCGGTATTCTGTTCGCTTCCCTGATAATCGTGGCCGGGCTGGCATATCTTTTGACGGATTACTATCATGTCAGGAAGATGGTCTCGGGTTTTGACCGGCTGCGCCTCGAAACCAGGCAGCAGAAAAAACAGCTTCTGACCTACGTCAAAACCATCAACGATATTCAGACAGAGATGGGCCGTCTTCGCCATTTTGACACCAAACTCCGTGTCATGGCCAACCTGGACTCGGTGGTCTATCCCGAACAGATCATGGGGGTCGGCGGGGAGAACCCGGTTTCTTTTAATCCCATGGAGTCGGAGGTGAGTTTCCAGGACCAGGCTCTCCTCAAGGGTATGACCAACGAGCTTTCCCGGATCAAATCCGATACCGACATCCAGGAACGGAGTTTCCAGGAGTTGGTAGAGTATCTTCAGGATCAGAAATCGCTCCTGGCCTCCACGCCGTCCATATGGCCCGTCAGAGGATGGGAGACTTCCGGTTTCGGGTACAGGACGTCCCCCTTCACGGGGAGGCGGGAGATGCACAAGGGGGTAGATGTGGCGACCCGCACGGGCACGCCGATTATCGCGCCCGCTGATGGGGTCGTGATCTTTGCCGGCCGGGAAGGGGGCTTCGGCAACCTTGTGGTCCTGGACCATGGCTATGGGATAGTGACCAGATACGGCCACTGCTCCAAGCTCAAAGTCAAGATTGGCCAGAAGATCAAGCGTGGGGATGTCATCGGATTGGTTGGAACCACAGGAAGAAGCACCGGACCACATCTTCATTACGAGGTCGCGGTTAACGGAGTAGCCGTAAATCCCATGAGGTATATACTCAATTAGCGCCTGAACCTTCATGTTGCGTTGAAATACGGGCCCCGGGAGTGAGACTTCCGGGGTTGTTTTTATCCGGAGTAGTTATTTACGTCTCCCCTGATCCGGCTTGAAGTGCTATTCTACACAGTTGCATGGAAGAATCCAGGTGTTAGATTACTCTGGACTTTGGACTTTGGGTTCAGGACTTCAGTCACCAATTAGATAGAGAGGACTCCAGTATAGAATGCTCAGCGCCATAGGAAAAAAGATATTCGGGAGCAGAAATGAGAGGGAGCTGAAAAGGGTTTCGGCCATCGTCCATCAGGTCAATGAGCTGGAAAAATCCATTATGGCCCTGGACGATGAGGAGCTCCGCTCAAAGACAGGGCAGTTCAAGGAGCGGATAGCAGGGGGCGAATCCATGGATGACCTTCTCCCTGAGGCCTTTGCGGTGGTCCGTGAGACCGCTCGCAGGATGCTGAACATGAGGCATTTCGATGTCCAGATCATCGGCGGTGTTTTCCTGCACGAGGGCACTATCACGGAGATGAAGACCGGCGAGGGAAAGACACTGGTCGCTACCCTGTCTGTCTATCTCAATTCGCTGACCGGTCATGGGGTCCACGTCGTGACCGTCAACGATTACCTTGCCACCCGGGACAGTGAGTGGATGGGCAAAATATACAGGTTCCTGGGGTTGGACGTGGGTATTATCCGGCATGACATGGGCGATGCCGAGAGAAAGGCCGCCTATGCCGCGGATGTGACCTACGGGACGAATAACGAGTTCGGTTTCGACTACCTTCGGGACAACATGAAATTCAGTCTCGAGGACTACGTCCAGGGGGAATTGAATTTCGCCATCGTCGACGAGGTCGACAGTATTCTCATCGACGAGGCCAGGACCCCTCTTATCATCTCCGGTCCCGCCGAGGAGTCCACCGACAAGTATTACACCGTTAACAAGATAATCCCGAGGCTGAAGCCGGAGGTGCATTACACGACCGACGAAAAGGCCAGAAGCGTAATGCTCACCGAAGATGGCGTGGCCGCCACGGAGAAACTCATGGGGGTGGAAAACCTCTACGAACCCGTGAACATAGAGGTCAACCACCATGTCCAGCAGGCCCTGAAGGCCCATGTTCTTTTCAAAAAGGACGTGGATTATGTTGTAAAAAATGGGCAGGTGATAATCGTGGACGAGTTCACAGGACGCCTCATGGAGGGGAGGCGATACAGCGATGGCCTGCATCAGGCGCTGGAGGCCAAAGAAGGGGTGAAGATCGAGAGTGAGAACCAGACCCTCGCTTCCATCACGTTCCAGAACTATTTCAGGATGTACAATAAACTTTCGGGCATGACCGGAACCGCCGATACCGAGGCCGCCGAGTTCAAAAAAATCTACGATCTAGATGTGGTGGTCATGCCCACCAATCTGCCGATGATCAGGCAGGACAACCCCGATGTCATATACCGCACGAGACAGGAGCTCAACAACGCCGTGGTGGAGGAAATAACGGACCTTCACCGTCGGGGGCAGCCTGTCCTGGTAGGCACCGCTTCCATCGAAAATTCCGAGGTTCTTTCCGGGAAGCTCAAACGGGTGGGGGTGCCCCATCACGTTCTCAACGCCAAGCATCATGAAAGGGAGGCCGAGATCATAGCCCAGGCCGGACGACTGGGTGCGGTTACCATTGCCACAAACATGGCCGGGAGGGGAACGGATATCGTCCTGGGAGGGAATCCCGAATCCCTTGCCAGGAACAAAACCGGCGGCACGGTGGAGGGTGAGGAGTATCAACAGTTGCTCGATGAATTCAATTCAACCTGCATGGATGAAAGGGAAGGGGTCCTGGAGGCGGGGGGGCTGCATATACTGGGTACGGAACGGCACGAGAGCAGGCGTATCGATAACCAGCTCAGGGGACGGTCCGGTCGTCAGGGGGATCCGGGCAGTTCGCGTTTCTATATCAGCTTGGAGGATGATCTCATGAGGATCTTCGGGTCCGAAAGGATCTCCGGTCTGATGGAAAGGCTGGGGATGACCGATGGGCAGCCCATTGAGAACAGCATGGTAACCAAGGCCATCGAAAATGCCCAGAAAAAGGTCGAGGGGCACAATTTTGATATCCGCAAACATCTGCTCGATTATGACGACGTAATGAACCAGCAGCGGGAGGTGGTGTACGGACAGAGGCGCAACATCCTGGGATCCGAGGATCTCTCCGGTTGGGTTATGGACATGGGGGATGAAATTATTGAGGATGCAGTGGACCTTTACGTTGATCCCAAGGCCCATTTTGAGGATTGGGAGCTCGAGGGACTGGGCGACCACATCTTTTCCATCTTCGGATTTCACCCTGATCTGGAGGAGGTGAAGGGTGAGCGGAATGATCTTTTAGAGCCAATCGTCGATATTGCTCACGCCAGGTACAAGGAGCGAGAGTCGGAGTTCGGGAGCGAACTCATGCGCCGGCTGGAGAAGATATTTCTTCTCCAGGTCCTGGATGCCCAATGGAAGGACCATCTTTACAACATGGATCAGCTCAGGGAGGGGATAGGGCTGCGGGGCTATGGACAGAGGGACCCCCTTTCGGAATACAAGATCGAGGGGTACGAGATGTTCGAGGCGATGATGATCCGTGCCAGGGATGAGACCGTCAAGACCCTGTACATGATTCAGGTCACCAGTGAAGAGGACGATCTGCCTCAGAGGAAGAAGCAGAGGATCCAGCTTGGCCGGGGCGAATCGGGCGGAGAGAGGGCAAAGCCCGCCACGGTCAGAAGGACAGAGGCAAAGATTGGCCGCAATGCCCCATGCCCCTGCGGATCCGGTAAAAAATACAAGAAGTGCTGTGGATCAGCGATCTAGGAGGCTGCATTTGTCGGTAACCCCATTGCCTGAAAAACCAAGAGTCCTGGTGGTGGACGATGACCGCCTGACCCTCGAGATTGTCCTTGAAATCCTGCGTTCCGGCGGCATGGATGCCACGGGAGCGACCGGGGGTGCGGAGGCCCTGAAGATTCTCGATGAAGGGTCCTGGGACGTCGTGATTACCGATATCGTGATGGATGGCCTGACAGGCATCGACCTGCTTCACAGGGTTAAAGCCGGGAGCAGGCTCCTCCCCGTTATCTGCATGAGCGGATACAAATCCTTCGATAGCGCGGTCCAGATGATCAAGGGCGGCGCCTCCGATTTCCTCTACAAGCCCATCGACCGGGACAGGCTGCTCCATGTAGTGAAAAGTGCATTTTCAAAATATCGGCGGGCCATCGAGAACGAGCGTATAATTGCCCAGTCACAGTCCTGGGCCAGGGAACTGCTTACCCTCAGGCAGCTTGGCGAGTCCTCCAGCCGGGATATGCTGCAGGTCCTGTTCCAGAAGACGGTGGAGGCTGTGGCCGAAACGCTTCAGATCGAGACAGTCTCACTGATGATCGTCGAGGGGGATCATCTCACCATGGCAGCGGCCATGGGGCTGCCGAAGGAGATTGTAGGGAAGGCACAGGTGCTCCTCGGGTCCGGAATATCCGGGTTTGTAGGCCAGACTGGTGAACCGGTCCTCATCAACGATATCAGCAAGGATGACCGGTTTAAACCGTCCAAATTCAGAAGACAGTATTCCACCCAGTCCGCGCTGTGTGTTCCGCTCATGCGGGGCGACAAGGTGCTTGGTGTCATCAACGCCAACAACAAGACCAATGGGGAGCCCTTTTCCAGATCCGACCTGGACCTCCTGGTAACCATCGCGGCCCAGGTCGCCATGGCAGTGGACAATACCAGGCTCTTTAAAGGCCTGGAGGAAAAGGCTCAGGCGCTGGAGAAGGCTCACCGGGAACTGATCCGGCTGGACAAGGACAAAACCGAGCTGATTCTCAATATTTCACACGAGTTAAAGACCCCATTGACCTCAATTATCGGGTTTGCGAGCCTGCTGCACGGGCTGGATGTGCAGGGGAAAACGAAGGATCTGGATGATTATGCCGAGCGAATTGAGATGTCCGCCGGCCTGCTTAACCATCTGGTTGAGAGGATGCTGGAGCTGTTTCGCCTGGAGGCCGGGCGGAATGCAATGAACCGTGATTTTATCCCTCTTCAAGCCGCCGTGTCCCAGGCTGTGGCGGAGCTGGAAGGCACCCTGCATGGGCGTGATGTCATGGAAAATTTTTCGGCGTCCACCGGAGTCCACATTTATACCGACCGCTCCTTTTTTACCCGTGTCCTGGGCCTGATTCTGGAGAATGCCGTGAAATTTTCCCCCGAGGATACACCCATAATCATTTCATGGCGCCGGCACGCTGATCTGCCCCCCGTTCCCGGTTATGCCTCCTACTCCGGGCTGGGAAAAACCGGGAACATCTCCGGCGGATGGGTGGAGATCATGGTCTCCGATTCGGGTGAGGGGATAACGCCGGCGGAGATCCCCGCTATTTTCGAGAAGTTTCGTCAGCTTGGGGATATTTTGACGACTAAACCCACGGGAATCGGGCTGGGTCTGTCCATAGCCAGGGCCATCCTGGAATTTCTGGGCGGCGCTGTGTGGGCCGATAGCCGTAAGGGGGATGGAAGCACATTTCACATTCTTCTTCCCGGGAAGATGGAATAGACGATGGAGCCTGAAAAAAACTTCAAAGTTCCCGGGTTTTCCGCCTCCGCTGTATCCGGTGATATTCGTAAAAAAGGTGACGGACGCCTGGACATGGGGTTGATCTTCTGCAGAGGCGATGCCTCGGCCGCAGGGGTTTTTACACGCAACAGCATGGCCGCCGCACCTGTGATCCTGTGTCGGGAGAGACTGAAGATGGGCACCGCGAGGGCGATTCTTGTCAATAGCGGAAATGCCAACTGCATGACAGGGCAGGCGGGGATGGAGGACGCCCGGGAGCTCTGCCGGGAGGTGGGCCGTCTCCTGGAAATTCACGAGGAATCGGTCCTGAACAGTTCCACCGGGGTTGTCGGGGTTCCCCTGCCCATTGAAGACATGGGCGCCGCCCTTGGTCCCCTTGTCAGGGGGCTTTCCGAGGATGGGATGGAGCCATTCTCAAGGGCCATCCTGACCACGGACACGCGCAGCAAGACGTTCGCTGTTGATCTGGACCTTTCAGGCGGTCCCGTCAGGGTTCTGGGTGTCGCCAAAGGGACAGGGATGATCGCCCCGAATATGGCAACCATGCTCGCCTTCATTCTTACGGACGCGTCCGTTCCCCCTGGAGAGCTTCATGGGATCCTGCACGGCGCCGTGGAGGGGAGCTTTAATGCAGTAACAGTAGACGGGGACACAAGCACCAACGACACCGTCCTGATGCTGGCTTCCGGTATGGGACCCGCACTTGGCAGCGAGAGGGACAGACTTCTTTTCCGAGATGGAGTCGGAGAGGTCTGTCGGGCATTGGCAAGACAGCTCGTTGCGGACGGCGAGGGGGCCGCCAGGGTCGTTGAAGTGCTGGTGGTCGGAGCCGATGATAATTCCCAGGCAAAGCTTGCCGCCCGTGCCGTAGCCCAAAGCCTGCTGGTGAAGACCGCCCTGGCCGCCGCCGACCCCAATTGGGGCAGGATTGCCGTCGCGGTGGGATATTCCGGTGCCGGGGTTCACCCTGAGGACCTTTCCCTGTTCATAGGGAATGTTGCCATCCTGCGGGGAGGTGAACCTGTGTCAGGGTACCGGGAGGAGGATGCGGTTAAGATCATGGTTCGGGACAGTTATACCATCAGGATCTCCCTGGGTTCCGGCACAGGCACGGCATCCATTCTCACGACCGATCTCACGGAGGAGTATGTCAGGATCAACTCCGAATATCGGAGTTGATGCAATACGCCTGCAAACGCTGTCGTTTCTCGTTGCGGCACAGACGTATTTCTGATATCTAAAACTGTTCAGCAGGCATTTACAGGCATTTACAGATATTTAAACGACGCACGCCCCGGACCTTGCGAGTGGTGCCCGCCGTTTCCTGGAAGCCCCGGGCCGAAAAGCTTGATAAGCAGAGCTTTCGGTCGGGTTGGAAGGGGCCGGCGCGGTTCTCGATAGGGATGAACGGGCGGTGGAAAAAACCGAACGTAACAGGAGGAAGTTATGGCGATTATTACAATGAAGCAGCTTCTCGAGGCGGGGGTCCATTTCGGCCATCAGACCCGCCGGTGGAACCCGAAGATGGCAAAATACATCTTCGGCGATCGCAACGGGATCTACATCATAGATCTGCAGAAGACCCTGAGGCGTTTCAAGGAGGCCTACAGGTTCGTTCGCGAGTTGTCCGCGGATGGAGGGGTTATCCTTTTTGTGGGGACGAAGAAGCAGGCGCAGGAGTCAATCCTTGAGGAGTCGGAGCGTTGCCGGATGCCCTATGTGAATCACCGGTGGCTCGGTGGGCTTCTCACCAATTTCGCCACCATCAAGAAGAGCGTCTCCCGCCTGAAACAGATTCAGGCCATGGACAAGGAACAGGGTTGGGGGGGGATTAACAAAAAGGAGATCCTCGGCCTGCAGAAAGAGAAGGATAAACTGGCCCGCAACCTTGAGGGCGTTAAGGATATGGGTAAACTTCCCGACGCAGTCTTTATCGTTGACCCGAAGAGGGAGGAGATCGCGGTAAAGGAGGTGCGAAAGCTTGGCATCCCTCTTGTCGCCGTGGTTGACACAAACTGTGATCCTGACCTGGTGGACTACGTCATTCCCGGCAACGACGATGCCATACGGTCTATTCGGCTTTTCGCCTCAAAGATCGCCGACGCAGTGATTGAGGGCCAACAGCTTGTCGGCGCTGACGATCTGGGGATGATCGCCGGCTCCGATGCTCCGGAGGACAAGCCGGGGCCGGAGGCGGCTGAAGTGGCCAAACCCGCTGCCGTCGAGCCTGCTGTTGAAGAATCAGGGACAGTAAGTGAGGAGGAAAAGTAATGGGAATCAGTGCATCGATGGTCAAGGAACTGAGGGAAAAAACAGGGGCCGGTTTCATGGATTGCAAGACCGCCCTCGTGGAGTCCGATGGCGACGCCGAGAAGGCTGTCGATTTCCTTCGCAAGAAGGGTCTGTCGGCAGCGGGAAAGAGGGCCGGCCGGCAGGCCAGCGAGGGAGTTGTCGGATCCTATATCCACATGGGCGGCAAGATCGGGGTCATCATCGAGGTAAATTGCGAGACTGATTTCGTGGCCAGGACAGATGATTTCATGGAGCTTGTCTCAGATCTGGCAATGCATGTGGCAGCATCCAATCCGCTGTACCTGCGTGCCGATGAGGTCCCGGAGGACCTTTTGAACAGGGAACGCGAGATTTACAGGGCGCAGGCCGTTGAGTCCGGCAAGCCCGAGAAAATTGTGGACAAGATCGTCGACGGGAAGGTCCAGAAATATCTTCAGGAAATCTGTCTGGAGGATCAGGAATTCATAAGGGAAAAGGGAACCAGTGTCCTGGATTTTGTCAAGTCGGTCGCCGGAAAACTTGGTGAGAACGTTCAGATACGGCGATTCGCCCGGTTCGAAATCGGCGAAGGGCAGGAAAAAGCGGCTGTCTGTTAGCTGGACCGTGGGAGATATTCTTGAGCGAAGCCAGGCCGGCATATAAACGGGTAATTCTGAAATTAAGCGGAGAGGCGCTCCTCGGGTCACGACAGGCCGGGCTCGACTTTCCGGAGGTTAAAATCATTGCCGGGGAGGTTGCCGAAATCCATAGCATGGGGGTGGATGTCGGCGTGGTTATCGGCGGTGGAAATATCTTCAGGGGCGCCGTCGACAGTGGCTCGGTCATCGGACGTACAACAGGGGACTACATGGGGATGATTGCAACGGTGATCAACGCCCTCGCATTTCAGAGCACCCTTGAAAACCTTGGGGTTCCAACGAGAGTTCAGTCCGCCATCGGAATGAGCCAGGTCGCAGAAGCATACATACGGCGAAAGGCCATAAGGCATCTGGAGAAGGGAAGGGTGGTCATTTTCGCCGCCGGAACGGGCAACCCGTTTTTCACAACCGATACGGCCGCCGCTCTTCGCGCCATGGAGGTCGGTGCGGATATCCTCATGAAGGCAACAAAGGTGGATGGCATATATTCTCAGGATCCAGTGACCCATCCCCAGGCTGAAAAGTTCGACAGGTTGACCTATAAGGAGGTTATGAACAGACGACTGATGGTCATGGATGCCACCGCCATTGCCCTGTGCATGGACAATGACATGCCTATCGTGGTATTCAACCTGAAAGTACGCGGGACCATGATAAAGGCGGTATTGGGAGAACCTGTGGGGACAATGGTGACAGGGGAGGAAGAGTGATGCTCAAGGAGCTCTACCAGGATGTGGAAAGCAAGATGCGCAGGTCCATTGAATCCCTGGGAAGGGAACTGGCCACTCTTCGCACCGGGAGGGCTTCCCTTTCCATCCTTGATGGCATCACCGTCGATTATTACGACTCGCCAACCCCTCTCAACCAGGTGGCAACCCTCTCCATCCCGGAAAGCCGTCTCATCGTAATTCAGCCCTGGGATCCATCGGTGATCAAGGATATCGAGAAGAACATCATGCGTTCGGATCTGGGCCTGACGCCTTCAAACGACGGAAAGGTCATACGTATTCCCATCCCCACGTTAACCGAGGAGAGGCGTGTCCATCTCGTCAAGGTTGCCAAACGCTACGGCGAGGATTGCAAGGTTGCCATCCGTAACCTCAGAAGGGACTCCATCGCTGAGGCCAAGAATTATGAGAAGGAAAAGATGATCTCCGAGGACGATCTTCGGCGGGCACAGGAAGAGATTCAGAAGATAACGGATCGGTTCATTGAGAAGGTGGACAATGCTTTCCGAAACAAGGAAAAAGAAATCCTCGAGGTCTAAGGTATTACCGGCCCCACATTCCCCCGAACCAACAGGCCCCTATATCCCGTGAGTATCAAGATACCCGGCCATATCGCCATCATCATGGATGGCAACGGAAGGTGGGCCGAGGCCCGCGGGCTTCCCCGGATCGCCGGCCATCGAGCTGGAGTCAAGGCCGTTCGGACCGTGATTGAGGAATGCGCAAGACTGGGTGTGAAGTATCTGACTCTCTTTGCCTTTTCGCTGGAAAACTGGAGAAGGCCCCACGACGAGGTGGGGGGCCTGATGACCCTTCTCGATCAGTTCCTCAGGAGGGAGTTTAAAACCCTCATGAGGAATAACATCCGGCTGATGACCATCGGCAGAACTGCCGACATCCCTGAAAACGTGAAAAAAACCCTCGACAGGGTGGTGGATGAATCGGCGGACAACGATGGAACCACCCTTGTTCTTGCTCTGAGCTACAGTGGACGTCAGGACATCCTGGATGCGGTCCAACGCTATGCCGAGGAGGTCAGGAGGTCGAGCGGAGAATTGCCTGTTCTCGATGAGGATGCTTTCGGCGCCTTTCTGGCCACTTCCGGCATTCCCGATCCCGACCTTCTCATAAGAACAAGCGGAGAGGTCAGAATAAGCAACTTTCTCCTCTGGCAGGTCGCCTACACCGAACTGTATATAACCGACAGGCTCTGGCCGGATTTTTCAGAGGAGGACCTTCGGCTTGCACTGGAAGAGTATGGCCGCCGCGAACGGCGGTTCGGCATGACGTCCGGACAGGTGAGGGACCTGAAATGAAACGTGTTCTGTCGGCGGTGGTCCTGGGCTCGGCCGTTCTCCTGATCCTCCTGGCTGCGCCCCCACTCTTTGGAGTCGTCCTGGTGATTGCTACCAACGTCATCGCCGTGATGGAAATGAGAAAACTGGTCGCCCCGGGAGAGTCCTTCCCGACGGGCATGGCAATTCTCGGTGCCATTGTCATGCCCCTAAGCGCCTGGATGGGCGGGGAAACAGGGCTGACATCCGGGTTGGCCGCCTCGGTTCTGATCCTGATGACCGCCGGGCTTGCCGGGGATCGGGCCATCGGTGCCGCCAGAGGTATCGCAGACGGTGTTTTTGTCCTCGTTTTTCCCGTATGGGCGCTTACCCACGCAGTTCTCTTTCTGGGGAGCTCTCATGGCCTGTTAGCCCTGCTCTATCTCCTTCTCGTCATATGGGTGTGTGATACCGCTGCCTATCTCTTTGGGAGCGCCTTCGGAAAAAGGAAGCTGGCGCCCGCTATCAGCCCAAATAAATCGGTCGAGGGTTTTCTGGCCGGCCTGGTGTCCTCCCTGCTGGTTTCGATGGCCTTTTACTCACTGTCCTCCCTCGACTGGAGCCTGAGTTTCATAGCCTCGGCCGGACTGATCATCGCTTTTGCCGGGCAGTTGGGGGATCTGGCGGAATCGCTCCTCAAGAGGGGCGCATCCGTGAAGGATTCAGGATCCCTCATCCCTGGTCACGGAGGCATGCTGGACCGGATCGACTCGCTCCTGTTCGCCATTCCCGTTTTCTACTATCTGCTGCAGTTTTTCCGGGGCGGGTTTTGATGAGGCGGCTGTCACTCATCGGTTCAACCGGGTCCATCGGTAGAAATACCCTTGATGTTGCCGGGCGCAGGCCACAGGATTTCAAGGTTGTGGCGCTGGCTTCGCACTCCGATTTCGAGGGGATAGTTGAACAGGCGAGGCGGTTTCACCCGTTTATCGTATCCCTTTTTAACGAGGAATCGGCTGCACGGGCGAAAGAAAAGCTTGTTGGGACCGGCATCACCGTTCTGTCGGGGCTCGATGGAATCCTCGATGCCGCGACCCTCCGGGAAGCGGACATCGTTGTTTCCTCCGCAGTCGGGGCCGCCGGTATAATGCCGACCTTCGCTGCGGTTGGCGCCGGGAAGGTCGTAGCGTTGGCTAACAAGGAGGCGCTGGTGGCGGCTGGAGCCGCTATCACCAGGGAGGCGGAACGAAATGGCGCGCGCCTCCTTCCCATGGACAGCGAACACTCGGCCATTTTTCAGTCTCTCCTTGGACAGGACCGAAAAGGTGTTCGCAGGCTGATCCTGACTGCCTCGGGGGGGCCTTTTTTCGGGAGAACTCCGGAATTCCTTGATGGGGTAACCCCGGAAATGGCCCTGAATCACCCGCGCTGGAAGATGGGCCCCAAGGTCACTGTTGACTCGGCGACCATGATGAACAAGGGGCTTGAAGTAATCGAGGCCAGCTGGTTGTTTGGCCTTGACGGGGAGTCCATCGATACCTTGATCCATCCTCAGAGCGTTGTTCACAGCATGGTGGAGTTCGTGGATGGTTCCACCATCGCCCAGATGGGAATAACCGATATGCGTCTTCCCATCGCCTTTGCTCTTTCCTACCCCGACAGGATGTCTTTGCCGTTTGACTCACTGGATCTTGCGGCGGTAAAAAAACTCGAATTTTTCAGCCCCGACATGGAGCGGTTCCCGTGTCTCAAGCTGGCCTATAATGCCTTGAAATCCGGCGGAGGAGTGCCGGCGGCCATGAACGCCGCAAACGAGGTGGCTGTTAAGTCTTTTCTGGACAGGAAACTTCCGTTCAGAAAAATACATGCCGTTGTCCGGGACGTAATGGATCAGACCCCGGATGTCGATGAATTAAAATTGAATGAGATCCTTAACTGCGACCGCTGGGCCAGGAAGGCCGCACGGTCCATTATCAGGGAGTTTAAACTTAAATTATGACTACCACTCTTTCTTTTATAGCAGTCCTCGGCATCCTCGTCCTCATCCATGAGTCAGGCCATTTTCTGGTGGCGAAAGCCATGGGGGTCGGAGTGGACAGGTTCTCCATAGGGTTTCCTCCGAAGATGTTCGGGATAAAAAAGGGAGACACGGAATACTGCGTCTCGTGGATTCCTGTTGGAGGCTACGTCAAATTGCGGGGGGAAGACCCCGATGAGCTCACAGACCCGCATGATCCAAAGCTGTACAGTACCCGTTCTCCCGGACAGCGGGCCGGGATCATCGTGGCGGGACCTGTCATGAACCTCGTCCTTGCTTTTATCCTGATGCCCATGATGTTCATGATAGGGATCAATATCCCGGCCTTTTTCGAGGAACCCGTTAATGTGGGTTGGGTTTCCCCCGATAGTCCTGCGGAGATGGCCGGGGTGAGGGTCGGAGACATAGTGGTCGGGTTTAACGGAGAGAGGACGAACGACTGGGAGGCCCTTTTCAAGGCCATGTCCGTCAACACCGGCCCCACGGCCACCATTGACCTGCTCAGGGACGGCCGTTCGCTTTCCGCCGTTGTGAAGGGAAAGGACCTTAAGGGTGACGGCGGGCTCGGTGCGTATCCCCCAATGGCCCCTGTTGTCGGTTCCCTGTCGCCCGGATATCCAGCTGAGAAAGCAGGGATTAAGGAGGGAGACCTGATTCTGTCTGTGGGAGGTCTGCCCGTTACCCACTGGAACGAGATGGCCCGGGTCATTCACGGAAACCCGGATAAAGCCATCACCGTTGCGGTGAAAAGGGGTACCGAGAGGATACGGGTCCAAGTGACCCCTCGTCTGGACGAAAAGACCGGGCAGGGCTTCATCGGCATCTCGCCTGAGAGTGAGACAATCACCCGGCGGTTCGGGTTTCTGGAGTCCATCTCCAGGGGGTTCAAGCGAAATGTTGAGTTGTTGAAGCTGACTTTCAGCTTCCTCTGGGAACTGATTACCCTCCATGCCTCCATAAAATTTCTTGGCGGCCCGATCATGATCTTCCAGGTGACCGGCCAGGCGGCAAGGGCCGGCCTTTCCGAGTTTATCGCGTTTATGGCGTTTCTGAGCCTTCAGCTTGGGATTCTCAACCTTTTGCCTATCCCGGTGCTCGACGGCGGGCATCTTTTCTTCCTGGGGCTGGAGAAACTAAAGGGGAAGCCCATTGATCCCAACGTTCGTGAGACCGCCCAACGAATAGGGTTTGCTCTTCTTATCATTCTCATTGTCGTCGTTTCCTACAACGACATTCTGCGGATTTTTTCGAGCAGATGACCTTGCGGGCAGGCAGTGTGACGGCTCCCCGGAGACCTACCCGGAGTATTCAGGTTGGGCGCGCTGCAGTTGGGGGGCAGTCCCCGGTTTCCGTTCAGTCCATGACGAATACACTCACCGCGGACCTGGATAGAACCCTGGCCCAGGTGCGGGCGCTTGCCCAGGCCGGCTGTGATATCGTTCGGGTTTCCGTCCCCGATACCAACTCCCTCGAAGGTTTTGCCCGGCTCAGGGAAAATATCGGGCTCCCCCTGGTCGCCGATATCCATTTTGACTACCGTCTTGCTGTCGGGGCCCTCGATGCCGGGGCCGATGGCGTGAGGATTAACCCGGGAAATATCGGGTCTGCAAAAAAGGTCGAAGAAGTTGTCAGGGCCGCCGCGGATAAGGGAGCTTCCATCCGGATCGGTGTTAACGCCGGATCCCTCGAGAGGGATATTCTTGAATCCCATGGACACCCGACCCCCGTAGCGCTGGTGGAAAGCTGCCTTCGGTCTGTTGACCTGGTGGAGAGAATGGGGTTTAACGAACTCAAACTGTCCGTCAAGGCCTCCGGCCCCATGGAGACGGTGGAAGCCTATCGCCTGCTGTCGGAGGAGGTAGACTATCCGCTTCACATAGGTGTGACCGAGGCGGGCACTGTCCTTGGCGGTTCGGTGAGGACTTCAGTCGCTCTGGGGATTCTCCTCTCCGAGGGCATAGGGGATACCCTCAGGGTTTCCCTGTCGGGGGACCCGGTTCCAGAGGTTCGTGCCGGGATCGAGATCCTTCAGTCCCTGGGAATGAGGGGCGGGCCGCGGGTTGTGGCCTGTCCAACCTGTGCCCGGTCCGAGGTGGACGTGGCGGCGCTCGCCGCCGAGGTGGAAAAGCGATTGGAGGGCATATCCACTCCGTTGAAGGTGGCTGTAATGGGATGTCCCGTGAACGGGCCGGGAGAGGCCCGGGAATCCGATGCGGGCATCGCCGGAGGTAAGGGCATCGCCATCCTGTTTGTGGAGGGCCACGTTAAAAGGAAGGTTGGACTCGACGAGGCCGTGGACGCCTTGATGGATGAAGTGAGAAGACTGGAGCAGAAGTGGACGAGGGCACAGGGGGTTGAGAAGTAAGGGACTCTGGACCAGGGAATGGGAGAACTCATGAGATACTCGAAATATTTCCTTCCAACGCTTCGCGAGGTGCCTGCGGACGCCGAAATCATCAGCCATCAGCTCATGTTGAGGGCCGGGATGATACGCCGAATCGCGGCCGGTATCTACAATATCCTGCCCATGGGGCTCAGGGTCATCCGGAAGGTGGAGAGCATCATCAGGGAGGAGATGGACCGCGCCGGCGGCATCGAGGTGGCGCTTCCGAGCATCCAGCCTGCCGAGCTGTGGATAGAAACGGGCCGCTGGGACTTCTACGGAAAGGAACTGCTTCGCATAAAGGACCGCCATGGCCGTGAATTCTGCTACGGTCCAACCCACGAGGAGGTTATGACCGATCTCGTGCGGCGGGATATCCGTTCCTACAGGCAGATGCCCGTCACGTTCTATCAGATACAGACAAAATTCCGGGACGAGATCAGGCCGCGCTTCGGCCTCATGAGGGGGCGCGAATTCACCATGAAAGACGCTTACTCCTTCGACAGGGACAGGGCCGGGGCGGAGGCCAGCTACAGGGCGATGTATGATGCCTACACGGCTATTTTCTCGCGCTGCGGCCTGAAATTCAGGGCCGTCGAGGCCGACACAGGAAAAATCGGCGGAAGCCTGTCCCATGAATTCATGGTTTTGGCGGACACGGGTGAGGACCGGGTGGTGAGCTGCGAATCGTGTGATTACGCCGCCAACCTGGAGATGGCAGCTGTCGCCCCCCCCGGTGTGTCCCCGGTCGTGGAGACCGGGGAGGAGAGCAAACCCGGGAGCAATACGGGGCACAATGCCGGCGGGCAGGGACCACGGAGAGTTAAAACCCCGGGACAGCGGACCGTGGAGGAGGTCACGGCGTTTCTGGGCCTTAAGCCCGCCGATCTCGTCAAAACGATAATCCTGTCCGGGGAGAAAGAGACTGTGGCCGTGCTCGTTCGGGGGGACCACGAGGTCAATCCGGTCAAGGTGCGCCGGATGTTGGGCGACGAGACCATTGACCTGGCTGTCCCCGAAGTGGTGAAAAGTGTCACCGGCGCGCCCGTCGGTTTCGCCGGGCCGGTGGGGATCGATCTGCCCATATATGCCGACAATGCCGTTGCTGCCATGTCGGACTTCGTTGCGGGCGGCAATGAGGAGGACGTACACGTGGTGGGTGTTGACCTCTCCGGGTTTGAGGTGGCCGCTTTTGAGGATCTGAGGGAGGCTCGGGAGGGGGATCCATGCCCCCGGTGCGGGGAAAAGTTGACCTTCCTTCGGGGGATCGAAGTGGGGCACATATTCTACCTCGGCACAAAATACAGTGAGGCAATGAAGGCCGTTTTCCTGGATGAGACAGGTGAGGAGAGGGCCATCGAGATGGGCTGCTTTGGAATAGGGGTCGGCAGGACCGTTGCCGCTTCCATAGAACAAAATCATGATGAAAGGGGCATTGTCTGGCCCCCCCCCATTGCGCCGTTTGACGTAAGCCTGTTATGTTTGAACGTCGCCGACCCGGAAGTGCATGAGGCCGCGGACCGGATCTATGCCGCCCTGTGCGATGAGGGTGTGGAGGTGCTGTACGATGATCGGGAGGAGCGTCCCGGCGTCAAATTCAACGATGCGGACCTGACAGGGATTCCCCTCAGGGTAACGGTGGGGAAGAAAGGCCTGAACGAGGGAGCCGTGGAGCTGCGCAGCAGGGCCACCGGGGAGGAAAGCAAAGTTCCCCTGGAGGGTGTTGTTCGGGCGGTCAGGGAACGCATCCCAGGATTGAGGAAGGCATCCTGCGACGCCGACAAAAAATAAACGACGGTTTTTTTCACCTGGCATCTGTGCTGACGGACAGATTTCCCAGGTCCGGCGCCTGGCTGTTGGATCGCCTTCTGTCCAATTCACCCGTGAACAGAATCCTTTTGAAAACCGCCCTGAAGGCCGGCAGAAAAAGGTTGAGTCCGGCGCTCGGAAATGGATTGCGCCGTATCTTGGTTGTGGGCGACCTGAATATAGGAGATGCGGTTAATCTGCAGGTGGCCGTCGTTGCACTGAGGCGCTTTTTTCCGGATGCACGGATCGACTATGTCATTAACCGTCATGCTGAGCCGTTGATTCAGGGCAATCCGAACATATCGCTTCTTCTTCCGGTCTTCAGCGGTTCCCCCGTGCCGGATGAGGGTGACATAAAGGCCCTGAGGGACATTGTCGGCATGGGTGAGTACGATGCCGTATTCAATTTCTGCCCGTTTTTTGACGCTTCGATCTTCAGTGGAGTCGCCGGGGTCCCACCTGTAATCGGCCCTGATGCGATGGTCTTTATGCTCCTTTACGGGGATCATGATACAAACGGGATAAACAGCATCCTGTATCAGGCGGATCATTTCATTTATTCACTTCTGTCGGAATTAACCGGCCTGAAAAGGAAAATGCCTTTCAGGGGGACGACAGTCCATCTTTCGGATGATGCCCTGGAGGATGCGAAGGAGTTCCTGCTCCATGAGGGAATTTCTCACGGGGTTCCCATCCTGACTTACAATCCCGACACGACCTCCACGTTTACACGGGTTCCCATGAATTATCAGGCGGACCTGCTGAAGAGGATCCTGGGATCGGGTGTAGGCGCTGTTGTCCTGATGGGAGCCGGGCATGTTGAACAGGGTATCGAACAGACACTGCTGGACCTTCTTCCGCCGGGCACGGGGGAAAGAATACATATCATACCCGCATCGATGCCTCTGGACCGCTATGTGGCTCTCATTGATCTTTCGGATGTATATATCACGGGCGACACCGGTCCCCTCCATCTGGCTTCTGCCTTGAAAGCTTCAAAGTCCGGAAGGTCTGTTTTCCGGAACCGGACCGCCATATTCTCCATGTTCGGCGCAACATCCTCGAGGATCTATGGGTACGATTCCGGCCGGGAGGGTTATCTCCCCTCGTATCAGGACGCGCCGGCGAAGGTTTATGTCTCCCGAAGCCCGTGCCGAAATATCACATGCGTGAACAAGAGGGCGAAAACCTGCCGGAAGGTTCGCTGCTTTGATTATCTGGATACGGAACAGATCGCCGGTGACGTGACGGACTACCTGAAACGCGGAACGCGTTTCAGGGTCCAAAATCCAGAGTCCAAAGTCCAGAGGGAAAGCGGACGCGGAGACGCGGGAAAACCTTTTAAAATGGTTCGAAGACACTTTTTTTAGAGGTTCTATGAATTGAAACTCGCATTGCTGATGCCCCTGGTATACGTCATGGGGTTCCTCACAGCCATCCCCATCGGGGCCACGCAGATAGAAATTGCGAAGCGTTCCCTCAACGGTTACGTGCCCCAGGCCATGATGGTCGTGCTGGGCTCGGTGGTATCGGATGTGCTGTACGGTTTTATCGCCATGTTCGGCCTCGCGCCGTTTCTGAAGGACCCGAGGGTCGAGGCGGTTTTCTGGGCAATCGGAACGGTGCTTCTTGCGGTGCTGGGTGCCGTTACGATTATCCGGAACCAGAACCCGAAAGAGGTAAAGGCCAGGGATGTTTTGCTTGAGGATTACGGCCTGTCCCTCTTCGTGGGTTTTTCCCTGGCCGTAATCAACCCCCCCATGATGCTCTGGTGGCTGGTGTGCGCATCCTTTGTCAAGAGCCTGGGGCTGGTTCAGAGCTACGATGCGGTGTCCTCGTCCCTGTTTCTCCTGGCGGGCGGCCTGGGGATTGCCTCCTACCTCACCGTACTGGCCCTGGTGCTGAAAAAAGCAGGGAGGTTCATAACGAAAAATATTCAGAACCGGATCTCGGTATTCCTCGGGGTCTTTCTCCTTCTCCTGTCCGTCTATTTTCTGGTCCGCTTCATAATGGTGTTTGTGTAAAGACAGTTCCTGGTTCCTAGTGCTTAGTGCCTGGTTAAAGTTCAAACCGCGCATTTCCTGAAACACCAGGAACTAGGTACCAGGAACTGCTCTTCCATGCTCCGTGTCCCCGCGTCTCCGCGTCCGCTTTTTCTCTGGACTTCGGACTCTGGACTCTGGACTATCCTGCTTCCACCCCGGGTATTGCATTGCCCATGGGGTTATGCTAGTAAGTACTCGGTTATCGCTTTTGTGACGGTGGGTCGGTTGCGGGCCCGCCGAGAAGGTTTCGGGCAGTTTGCGTTTCCCCATGAACACCGGGTTATCTTCGTTTAAGAGCGGCAAGTCCCGCTCTTTTGTATTTTATGGGCTGAAATACCCCGGAGAGACCTTTTTCAGGGTCGTCGGCATGGTTTGATTTCGAGGCACTGTCATGGACACCCGCGGCATAGTGGATTATATCACCCGGATTGTGGAGCCCATTACCGGGCGGCTCGGCCTCGAGTTGGTGGAGGTGACCTTCAGGAACGAGGATGGACGGTGGATCCTGAGGGTGACCATTGATCATGAAAACGGGGTGAAGGTGCGCCATTGCACGGTTGTAAGCCGGGAATTGGGCGTTCACCTTGAGGTAGAGGATCCGATTTCCGTTCAGTACAACCTTGAGGTCTCATCCCCTGGTCTTAACAGGCCGCTGAAAAATGAGAGGGATTTTGAACGTTTTACAGGGCGTCAGGTCTCCATCAAAACACATCGGCCCGTTGCGGGAAGAAGGAAACTCCAGGGGATTTTGGAGGGCGTCGAAGACGGGGTGGCCCGGGTGCGGATGGCCGATGGGACCCCGGTGGAGGTACCACTGGAAGATATGTCCTCCGCCAGGCTCACTTTCGATCTTTAACAGTGTGGTAAAAAGTCCGTAATTTGCGATTGTGCCGGATGAAGGCGTTAAGAAGAGGAGTAACAGGGAATGACCGTTAACCAGGAACTGATGATAATTTTCGCTCAACTGGAGCGGGAGAAGGGCATTGAGCAGGAATCCCTCGTTGAGGCCATCGAGGCGGCCCTCGTTACCGCGGCCAGAAAGGTCTATGGATCGGGTACGGATATGTATGCCCATATGGATCGCAAGACGGGGAAGATTGAAATTTACCAGCGTAAGGAGGTGACCCTCCAGGTTGAGGATGCCTCCATGGAGATCTCCCTTCTTGAGGCGAGGCAGCTTGATCCCCATGTCATGCCGGGCGACGAGGTGGAGATAGAGATTGACGCAAACGATTTCGGCCGTATTGCAGCCCAGACCGCCAAACAGGTCATCGTGCAGAAACTGCGGGAAGCTGAGAGGGAGATGATCTTCAAGAATTATTCGGGACGTGTCGGGGAGATCATCAACGGCATTGTCCACGGGTTTTCCAGGGGGGCGATTATCGTCGACCTCGGCAAGACCGAAGCGGAAATCCCTTCCAAGGAGCAGGTTCCGAGGGAACGATACAAACAGGGTGATCGGATCAAGGCATATATCATGGATGTTAAACAGGTCGCCAAGGGGCCCCAGGTTGTCCTGTCCAGGTCTTCCCTCAGTTTTCTGCTGAAACTGTTTGATCTGGAAGTCCCTGAGGTTGCCGAGGGGATAGTCGAGATTCGAAGCGCGGCCAGGGAACCCGGCGCCCGTTCCAAGATTGCTGTCGTCAGCCACGACTCCAACGTCGATCCTGTCGGAGCGTGTGTCGGCGTCAAGGGATCCAGGGTGCAGGCCGTGGTCAATGAACTACGGGGCGAGCGAATAGATATTATCCCGTGGGTCACGGACCCCGCGCTCTTTGTCAGCAGTTCCCTCAGCCCCGCCCAGGTGACGAGAGTGATCATTAACGAGGCGGATAAGTCCATGGGAGTCATCGTCGCTGATGAGGAACTATCCCTTGCAATTGGAAGAAATGGGCAGAATGTCCGCCTTGCGGCCCGCCTTACCAATTGGAACATTACCATCAAGAGCGAGTCGCAGGTAGAGGCTGAAAAGCTGGAGAAAGAGGAGGTAAAAGATACGCTGGAAGCTGATTTCTTTTCCGGCATATCAGCAAGAATAGTGGATTCTCTCCGGGAGGCCGGCTTCGCGGATGCCCGAGCCGTGAGCAACGCATCGGACGAAGAACTCCGGCGTATCCCCGGCCTCGGCCCCAAGACGCTGGAAAAGCTTCGGGAGAGGGCTAATGAGCCCGAAGATGGTTCCGGGAGCTGAACGATGGCCCCTCGGTCCGAGCCTGTCAGAACCTGCACCGGCTGTGGAAAGAGGCGTCCCAAAGGGGAGCTGATACGTGTTGTAATGGATCCGGCCACCGGCAAGGCCCTGGCCGACCTGAAGGGAAAACTTCCTGCCAGAGGGGCTTACGTTTGCCCGGCCAGGGGATGTATAGAGGCAGCCTGCAGGGGACGGCTGGCGAGAGCGCTGAAGGGTGACATGAATTCTGTTGGCAGCCCGGAGGAATTTTCCGGTTTTATCGCCGAGGGTTTGAAGGAAAGAATCCTTTCACTGCTGGGATTGGCTCAAAGGGGTGGGAGAGTCGTTTCGGGCGCCAGCCTCGTGACCGGGGAAATTCGGAGGGGAGGCAGTGTGCGTTGGCTTGCCGTAGTCGCCGAGGACGCCTCCGACGGTATTGCCCTGAAACTTATGCGGCGTTTGATGACCCGGGGAGTGCCTGTGCAGAGGGTCTTTGGCCGGGCTGAGTTGGGCGCTGCGGTTGGAAAGGGTTTCAGGAGCGTTCTGCTTGTCAAGGATGCCGGGCTGGCGGTGTCAATTGAAGCAGCGATCATCCGCTATTTTGCGGTGAGGTAATAGAGGTAATAGTTATAGGGAGGAAAAAAAGTATGAGTAAAGTTCGGGTTGAGGACCTTGCCACCGAACTGGGGTTGGCTCCGGAGGAACTGTTCTCACAGCTGAAGGCCATGGGATTCGACGTGGTGAACGTTACCAGCAGTGTGGATCGGAGCCTCGTAGAAATGGTCGAGGATATGCTTGTCGGTAAACCAGCGGAGAGGGATACTGGTATGCGCAGGATCGTTTCGGTGCGAAAAGGCGCGAATGAAACCGAGGTGGAGGTCCGTCTGGAGGAGGAACTGCCTGCGGAGGATGAAATTTCCCTGGAGGAGGAAACACCTGCGGATGGAGATGCCGGGGAGCTGGATGAATCTGCTGCGCCCGGGGATGCTCCCGGCGAAGAAGGCTCTCAGGACGAGGAGGGAAAACCTTCCACCGGTGAGGCGAGCGGATTGTCCGCCGGTGTTGTCGAGACTGGTGAAATTCCGGATGCCGAAGCGCCGGCGAACGAAGAGAAGCCTTCCAGGACAGGGTTGGATGGTCTTCCCATGACAGCGCTCGAGATTGAAAGGGAACTCGGTTCCGTTGGCTCGGTTATTCCCACCGCCAAGATCGTCACACATGCGGCGCCGAAGGCGGAACCCGAAGTTGACGCTCCCGCAGAATCGAAGGATGAGAAGGGGGCCCCGCCTAAAAAAATCAAAACTCAACCGGAATCGGATGAAAGATCGGGGAAACGCCCCACAGCCAAAAAGAGCAGGAAACCATCCAGAAAAGAACTGCTGGAGGTGGTGGATGAGCTTGAAGTGGCTGAGGAAATTCCCCCCGAGCCGGCCGAACAGGAACCAACACTGAAAGTAGTTGAGATTAAACGGCCCGGGGCGGTCAGGCAGGGGAGGAGACGCGAACCGCCCAAGAGAAGGCCAAGGGGGGTCAAAAAGAAGAAAAAGGAACAGGAGCCCACCGTAGAGATGCCGAAGGCGCCGGCAAAAATCATCCGGATAACACCTGGGCTCACGGTTGGAGGCCTCGCGGGAATTACCGGGACGAAAGCGTCGGAGATCATCAAGGTCCTTCTTCAACTGGGCATCATGGCCACGATCAATCAGACCATCGAACCTGAAACCGCATCCCTGGTGGCCGGTGAACTGGGTTTTGAGGTCGAGATCCGGGGTGATACCCTGGAAAGCCTTCTCGAGGGTGAGGAGGTTGTTCCTGGTAACCTGGTGTCCCGACCGCCGGTTGTGACGGTCATGGGGCATGTGGACCACGGGAAAACATCACTTCTCGACGCCATCAGGCAAACTGACGTCGTCTCGGGGGAGGCGGGAGGGATAACGCAGCATATCGGCGCCCACGTTGTCTCTCATGCCAGGGGAGAACTGGTCTTCCTGGACACTCCAGGGCATGAGGCCTTCACCGCCATGCGCTCCAGAGGGGCACAGGTGACCGACCTGGTGGTTCTGGTGGTTGCTGCGGATGATGGTGTTAAGCCACAGACGGTGGAGGCTATAGATCACGCCAAGGCGGCCGGTGTTCCCATCGTGGTTGCCATCAACAAGGTTGACAAACCGGACGCCGATCCCGACCGGGTTCTGCGGGAGTTGTCCGAACATGGGGTCGTGGTCGAGGAATGGGGTGGAGATGTCCTCTATACGAAGGTTTCGGCCAAAAAGAAGACCGGCATGGAAGATCTGCTGGACATGATCCTTCTGCAGACCGAGATGCTTGAGCTTCAGGCCGATCCGACAACCGCCGCGCGCGGAACCGTTATCGAGTCAAGACTGGATAAAGGACGTGGCCCCATTGCCACGGTTCTGGTTTCGACCGGCACCCTGAGGAGGGGTGATCTCATAGTAGCCGGCGCCTATCTTGGACACGTCCGTGTGTTGGTGGATGATAAGGGGAGGAAGGTCGAGGAGGCCGGACCCGCGACTCCGGTGGAGGTTGTCGGGCTTCCCAATGTCCCAATGGCGGGGGAATCGCTTATCGTATTTGTCGACGAAATGAAGGCGAAGCGAGTCGCTCAGATGCGCCAGGATACGATACAGGCCGGCCGCGGTCTGCACAGAAAAGTCTCCCTTGAGGACCTCTTCAACCAGATCCAGGATGGCGAAGTACAGGAACTTAACATTGTTCTGAAGGCAGACGTACAGGGATCGGTGGAGGCCATCAGGGAAGCGCTGGAGAAACAGGCTACGGACGCGGTCCGCGTTCATATTATCCACGAGGCGGCCGGGGGGATAAACGAAGGTGACGTGGTGTTGGCTTCCGCTTCCAATGCCATCATTATCGGGTTCAACGTGCGGCCTGACAACAAGGCCCTGGATATCGCCCGCAGGGAAAACGTGGATGTCCGTTTTTACCGGGTGATCTATGATGTGGTCAAAGAGATAAGGGATGCCATGAAGGGTCTGCTGGCGCCTGTATATCGGGAGGAAATTCTCGGCCGCGCAGAGGTTCGCCAGACCTTTGTCGTTCCCAAAATCGGTACCATCGCAGGAAGCTATGTGACCGATGGGGTGATCAGGCGAAATGCCCCGGTACGTGTCATCCGGGACGGGATCGTGATCAAGGAGGAAGCGATAGATTCTCTGAAGCGCTTCAAGGACGATGCCCGTGAGGTGGCCGCAGGGTTCGAGTGTGGAATCGGCATCAGCAATTTCAACGATCTCAAACAGGGCGATATCCTCGAGAATTTTCAGCTGGTGGAGGAAGAGGCGACACTCTGACGGTCTGAGCGGAACGGGATGGAAGGTATCGGGTGCCGGGCGGTATTATGAGACGTTCCCTGAATTATAAAAGGGCAGACCGCGTGGCCGAATTGATCCGGCACGAGATGGCCGACATCCTCCTGAAGGAGATCAAGGATCCCAGGGTTGGGTCTGTCACCCTCACCAGTGTCAAGGTTACGGACGATCTGCGGTCTGCACGGGTCTATTTTGGAGTCCTGGACAGGACCACGCATATTGAGGAAATAGAGAATGGACTGGAGGCGGCCGCCGGCTACTTTCACCGTCTTCTGCTAAAGAGGCTGCGACTCAAGACGGTGCCCCACCTCACCTTCCACTTTGATCAGAACCTGGATTACAGCTTTCATATCTCCGAAATTCTGAAGGACCTTGAGGAGGGGGAGGAATAACTGAAGTCTGTTTTGAAAGGAAGGCGCGGCCGTAAAAACAGCCGTACAGATCCCCAGGGGATCCTGGTGGTGGACAAGGAAGTCGGTATTACATCGCATGATGTCGTCCAGCGGGTCCGAAGAATTCTCAGTATGCGCCAGGTCGGTCATTCCGGGACCTTAGACCCCATCGCTTCGGGTGTCCTCGTGGTGCTTGTCGGGTCTGCGACACGTGTGGCCCAGTACCTTCAGGAGGACGACAAGGAGTACCATCTCACCCTACTCCTTGGTATTGAGACCGATACCCAGGATGTCACCGGCCAGACCCTGTCTCGCATGGAAGCTTCCCATATAACCAGGGATGCCTTTGAGACCGCCGTCAACAGGTACAGAGGGGAGTTTCTCCAGATACCCCCATCCTATTCGGCCATAAAGCACAATGGCCAGCCGCTTTACAAGCTGGCCAGGAGAGGGATTTCGGTTACGGTCGATCCCAGAAAAGTCACGGTGTACCGGGCCGAAATAAGCGGGTGGGAACCACCAAGGGCGTTTCTTAAGGTTGTATGTTCCAAGGGGACCTATATGAGAACCCTGTGTCACGATATTGGGAAAGATCTCGGCGTAGGTGGCTGCATGGAGTCGCTCGTACGGACAAGGAGCGGAAATTTTACACTTAAGGATGCCGTTGATCTGGATTCACTTGCCCGAGACGCCGCCGCACCTGAGTCACTTCTCCAGAGCCCGGCGTCGGGGCTCCCTTTCGAGCGTTACGAACCGGAGGATGATGTGCTTGCGCAGATCCTTATGGGCAGGACCGTCCTTTGGCCCGGCAGCGAGAAGGCCGGCATGATATCCGTGGTCTCCGGCAGCCGTTTGCTTGCCCTGGGAGAGGTTGTCGTAAAAAACGAAAAAACTGTATTTGTCCCGAGGAGAATCCTGGAACCCATGGAAAAAACTTCCCAAATAAAACGATAAATGATAACGTTCAAGGGCTAAAAATAAAGTGTCAGGAAGGAGGAACAATCGACATGCCGCTCAACAATGAAGTGAAGCGGGAAATCATTGAAGTTAACAGAATGCACGGTAGTGACACCGGTTCATCGGAGGTGCAGATAGCTCTTCTCACCAGGAGGATCGAGGACCTTACCGAACATTTCAAAACGCACAAGAAGGACCATCATTCGCGGGTGGGCCTGCTCAGGCTGGTCGGTCAGCGCCGTAGGTTGCTCGACTACCTTAAGGCCAAGGATCTGGAGAGATACCAGGGTATTCTCAAGAAGCTGGGGCTCCGCAGATAATCATAGCCTGCTACATTAATCCTCACCGGGAGTAAGTTAATGAAACATCAGACTCAACTTGAGTGGGGCGGCAGAACTCTGGTTCTTGAGACCGGTGCTGTCGCTCGTCAGGCAAGCGGGGCAGTGCTCGCCCGTTATGCCGACACCGTGGTCCTCGCAACGGCGGTGTCCATGCCCGAACCCAGAGAAGGGGTGGACTTTCTTCCACTGACGGTCAACTACCAGGAGAAGACATACGCGGCCGGGAAGATCCCCGGCGGTTTTTTCAAGAGGGAAGGAAGGCCAACCGAGAAGGATGTCCTGACCAGCCGAATTATTGACCGTTCCGTTCGGCCTCTTTTTCCGAAGGGGTTCGCTCACGAGACCCAGATCATAGTCACCATTCTTTCGGCCGATCGCGAGAATGATCCGGATGTTGTTTCCCTTATAGCCTCATCGGCCGCATTGGCCGTCTCCGACATCCCGTTTAACACATTGGTCGGCGCTGTCAGGGTGGGTATGATTGATGGCCGGTATGTTCTCAACCCCACCTTTGCTCAGCTGGAGACAAGCAGGATGGACCTTTTTGTGGCGGGCACCCGGGATGCCGTCACCATGGTTGAAGGCGAGGCGAAAGAGGTTTCCGAGGATGAAATGATCGGAGCCCTGGACTTCGCTCGTGGGGAACTTGACAAGGTCATTCAGCTGCAGGGGGAACTTGTTTCCGTTGCGGGGAAGGAGAAATGGGACTATCAGTCTCCTCCAGAAAACGAGGAACTCGCAGCCACCATCAAGGAGTTCTGCAGCGTTGAGATGACAGAGGCCCTTCGGATCTCCGACAGGACGGAGCGAAAAAATCGCCTCAAGGAGATACGCCAGCAGGCGATAGCTGAGTACGGCGAAGGACCCGGAGGCGAGTCCTGGGATAAGGAAGTTGCCGGTTTTCTGCGGGATATGGAAAAAGATCTCATGCGTGCCAGAGTGCTGGAAGAGGATGTTCGCATCGATGGCCGGCGCCACAATGAGATCCGTCCTATCTCCTGTGAGGTTGGAATCCTTCCGAGGACCCATGGGTCGGCGCTCTTTACCCGGGGAGAAACCCAGGCTCTGGTGATAACCACCCTTGGCACCCATGACGATGAGCAGATCATCGATGCCCTGGAGGCGGATTACAGGCGCAGGTTCATGCTGCACTACAATTTTCCGCCCTTCAGCACGGGTGAGGCCCGGTTTTTAAGGGGGCCTGCGAGGAGAGAAATAGGCCATGGAAACCTGGCTGCCAGAAGCCTGAAGGGAGTCATCCCTGAAAAAGATGATTTCCCCTACACGATCCGCGTGGTAAGCGAGGTTCTGGAGTCCAACGGTTCTTCCTCCATGGCCACCGTCTGCGGGGGGAGCCTGTCCCTGATGGACGCGGGAGTTCCTGTTCGCAAGCCGGTTGCGGGGATCGCCATGGGCCTCATATATACCCCCGAAAAGGCGGTTGTCCTTTCGGATATTCTGGGCGCCGAGGATCATCTCGGGGACATGGACTTTAAAGTTACCGGCACCGGAGACGGAATAACGGCATTCCAGATGGATCTGAAAATATCAGGGGTCAGCCGAGATCTGATGGCCCTCGCGCTTAAACAGGCCGCGGAAGGCAGGCTGTTTATCCTCGGTGAGATGAATAAGGCTCTTTCAGCTCCGCGATCGGAGCTGTCCGCATATGCCCCAAGACTTATTACCATCAAGATCAACCCCGACAAGATCAGGGATGTCATTGGTCCGGGCGGCAAGGTCATTCGCGGCATTACCGAGGAAACCGGGGTCAAGATGGAGGTCTCGGATGACGGAACAATTGTTATCGCCTCTGTGGATGAAGATGCCGCTAATCGGGCCCGTGAGATAATCGAAGGTATTGTTGAGGAGGCCCAGATCGGCAAAATCTATCGGGGTACCGTCAAGAAGATCATGGATTTTGGAGCCTTTGTCGAAATAATCCCGGGAACCGACGGTCTGGTCCACATATCCCAGCTTGCTGACCGGCGGGTCAACAAGGTCGAGGATGTTGTGAAAGTGGGGGACGTCATCAAGGTAAAGGTCCTTGATGTGGACAGGGAAGGCAAAATCCGTCTCAGCCTCAAAGAGGCTGAAAAGGAACTGGGACGAAAGAACCCAGACGATACACCCTCTTCCTGATCCTCTCTTTATGCACGCGCTGCCATCCGGCGTCATCACAGAGGTGTTACCCAGCGGGGTAAAGGTTCTCCTGGAGCCGCTGCGTGATTTTTCGTCTGTGAGCGTCGGTATATGGGTTCTGACGGGTTCCCGTGATGAGCCTTCGGCGAAGGCCGGGGTCAGCCATTTTATCGAACATCTTGTCTTCAAGGGAACTCCATCTAGGACCGCAAAGGAGATCGCCCTTGGTATCGATTCCCTTGGCGGTTCCATTAACGCTTTTACCAGCAAGGAATATACAGCCTTTTTCGCCCGGGTCCTGGGCGAATCCCTCGGTGAGGCCATGAATATTCTTGGTGATATCACCCTCAACCCCCTTTTTCAGGAGACCGACCTGGCAAAAGAGAGGGATGTTATCATCCAGGAGATCTCCATGGTGGAGGATACCCCCGATGATCTTGTACACGATCTTCATGCCCAGGAGTTCTGGGACGGGCATGAGTTGGGCCGGCCTATCCTCGGGACCCGTCAATCCCTGGAGAATATGGGGAGGGATGACATCCGGGCCTTCCACCGTGAGAGGTACTGCGCCGAGTCGATAATTCTCACTGCCGCAGGGGCGGTGGACCCGCAGACCATGATGGATGAAGCGAACCGGGTTTTCGGCAATGTTTCGTCTGGTAGCTGCCCTCTGCGGCGTTCGGCTCCGGTATCGACGCCGCACCTTAAGATCTTTACCCGTGATTCCGAACAGGTGCACTTCTGCCTCGGGATGGAAGGGCTGCCTGTCGACGATGAGAGGCGATATTCACTTTTTCTCCTGAACACCATTCTCGGCGGCGGGATGAGTTCACGCCTTTTCCAGAAGATCCGGGAGGAACACGGGCTCGCCTATTCGATCTACAGCTATCATTCCGCCTTTCAGGACGTGGGGATGCTCTCCGTCTACTGTGGAACGTCGGCCCAGAGGTTCACTACCGCGCTGGACCTTATCCGCGAAGAGATCCTTGCCCTCGCTGAAAACCGCATTCCGGAGGAAGAGCTCGCCATCGCCAAGAGACAGGTCACCGGCAGTATGCTTCTCGGCCTCGAGAGTACGGGAAACAGGATGACCCAGCTCGCCCGTAACGAGATTTACTTTCAAAGGCAGATCAGCCCGGCGGAGATTGAGGAGAGGATCCAAACGGTATCGTCCGCACAGATACTGGATGTGGCCGAGTCTCTTCTCAATCCCGAATGCAGGGCGCTGACGGTTATTGGGCCCGTCAGGGAGGAAACCCTTGAAGGCCACTGGGACTGAAATATCGGGCCTTGATGTAAGGTTCACCCTTCTTCCGCATGGGGATGGGTTGCCGGTTCCTTCCTACGCAACGGCGCTTTCCGCCGGCCTGGATCTCCTTGCCGCGATAACAGGGGAAACGGTTATCCCACCCGGCGGCCGGTCCCTGATCCCGACCGGGATCAGGTTGGCGATCCCCGAGGGTTACGAGGCCCAGATCAGGCCGCGGAGCGGCCTGGCGCTGAAGAACGGCATCATTCTCGCCAACTCCCCAGGGACCATTGATGCCGACTACAGGGGCGAGGTGAAAGTCATCCTTCTTAACCTGGGGAAGGAGCCGTTTTCTGTGACGAGAGGCATGCGGATCGCCCAGATGGTCGTTGCCCCCGTTGCAAGAGTGAGATTGATCCCTGTCGGGGAACTTCCGGAAACCGGGCGCGGCAGCGGCGGTTTCGGCCATACGGGGAATTGATGGGCCGTATCGGAATCAGCGTTCTGGCCAGCGGCAGCAGGGGAAATTCCGTCTATATGGAGGGGCCGGCCGGCGGGATCATCGTGGATGCGGGCCTCAGCGCCAGGGAGACCCTGAAGAGGTTGGAGGTGGTTGGAGCCGATCCGGCCGGGATCAGGGCTATCCTCCTGACCCACGAACACTCGGACCATGTCGGGGGGCTCAGGCCCCTTGCCAGAAAGCTGAAGGTTCCTGTCTGCGCTACTCGCGACACCCTGGATGCGGTTGGCCTTCCGGCTGACGTGATGGTGGAGGAGGTCCTTGCGGGCGTGAAATTTCAAAGGGCCGGTTTCGAGATCCTTCCCTTTCCCATACCCCACGACGCGATTGATCCTGTGGGATTTATCGTGGGTTTTGATGGGGTGAAGATTGGGATAGCGACCGATCTGGGTTACGGCACCTCCCTGGTCAAGGAGCGTTTGAAGTCGTGCTGCGCTATCGTTCTCGAATCCAACCACGATGAGCGGATGCTCATGGAGGGGCCTTATCCGTGGTTTCTCAAACAGCGTGTGCGGGGACGCCATGGCCACCTGTCCAACGTTTCGTCCGCCGGGATGATCGCTGGCCTTGCCCATTCCAATCTGCAGCTGGTTGTTCTCGCTCACCTTTCCGAAATCAACAATCTGCCCGACCTTGCGTTTGGAACGGCAAGTGAAGCTATGGCAGGGTATGGTGCGGACCTGCAGGTTGCTTCCGCCCACGTTCCCACGAGGATGATATACTTGGACGATTGAGTATCGAGGTAAAGGCTATAGGCGATAGGCTCTGGACTCTGACTTGGACTCTGGACTCTGGACTCTGGACTCTGGACTGCTCTTAATACCTGGAGGGGAACTATGATACCTCGCTATTCACGCCCCGAGATGGCCTCCATATGGGAGCCTGAGAACCGTTTCAGGATCTGGCTCGATGTTGAGATAGCGGCCTGCGAGGCGTGGAACCGCCTGGGAAGGATCCCGGATGAGGCGCTCGCCGATATCAAGGCCAGGGCGGCCTTTGATGTCGGCCGCATAGATGAGATCGAGCTTGAGGTAAAGCACGACGTAATCGCCTTCCTGACCTCGGTGGCCGAAAAGGTAGGGCCTTCCTCACGCTTCATCCACCTCGGCATGACCAGTTCCGATGTGCTCGATACCTCCCTGGCGGTCCAGATGGTCCAGGCGGCGGATCTGATCCTGAAGGGGCTCGGAGACGTGAGGGAGGCCGTCCGCGAAAGGGCGCTGGAGCACAGGGACACGGTGATGATGGGGCGATCCCACGGGATGCACGCGGAACCCATTACCTTCGGCTTCAAGATGGCCCTGTGGTACGAGGAGTTGGGAAGGGCGGTCAGCCGTATTGAGCGTGCCCGGGAGACTGTGGCCGTCGGTAAACTTTCCGGAGCTGTGGGTACTTTCTCCAGCATCCCTCCCGAGGTTGAGGAATATGTGTGCGACAGGCTCGGCCTGAGGCCGGTCAAGGTAGCCACCCAGGTGATCCAGCGGGACCGGCATGCCGAATACATGGGCGCCCTGGCTATCCTGGCGTCATCCATCGAGAGGTTTGTCGTCGAGATCCGCCATCTTCAGCGCACCGAGGTGGGTGAAGTTGAGGAGCCTTTTTCCAGGGGGCAGAAGGGATCATCGGCCATGCCCCACAAAAAGAACCCCATACTCTCCGAAAACCTTACCGGACTGGCCAGGCTCATACGGGGATACAGCCTTTCGGCCATGGAGAACATCCCCCTCTGGCACGAGCGGGATATCAGCCACTCGTCGGTCGAACGGGTCATCCTGCCCGATGCCACCACCATCATTGATTTTATGCTCCATCGTTTCACCGGGCTTGTCAGCGGGCTGGTTGTCCACTCCGACAGGATGAAAAGGAATATGGAACTTTCCGGCGGGGCGACTTACTCCCAGAGATTTCTCCTGGCCCTGGTGGATTCCGGCATGACCAGGGAGGATGCCTACCGGATCGTGCAGAAGAATGCCCTGAAGTCGGTGTCCACCGGGGAACCATTCGCCGAGCTTGTCCTGAAAGATCCGAAGGTAGGGAAACACCTGCGGCCGGAGGATATCCGGGAGGTGTTTACTCCGGGAAGCCACCTTAAGAACGTTGGGGTCATTTTCGACAGGGTGTTCGGCAGGGAGACCTGAGATGGCCGTGCGTATCGAGGTAGGCTACAGGGAGGGGGTCAGGGACCCTAAGGGGGAACGGATTGCCGGGGAGGCGAGGGAGTTGGCCGGCCTCCCGGTAAAGTCCGTGAGTACCGTCGCCGTTTACACCCTTGACATGGATCTTTCCCCTGAAACCCTTCAAAAGGTGGCCTCCGAGCCGTTTTCAGATCCGATCATCCAGGAATATTCCATCGCATCCCCCCTGAGAACAGACTTCGATGTCCTCATCGAGGTTGGATATAAGCCCGGCGTCACCGACAACGTTGGAAGGTCGGCCGGAGAAGCGGTATCCCAGATTCTGGGCAGGCCGCTGAAAGGCGATGAGGCGGTCTATACCTCGATCCAATATCTGATCGAGGGCGGCCTCTCCGGAGATGATGCCGTGAAATTGGCGTCCGGGGTGCTGGGCAACGGGCTGATCCAGCGGTGGCGTATCGTATTTCCTCATCAGTTCGACATCGAAAAGGGCCTTGAACCTGACGTTCCAAGGGTAAGCATCCCCGGCGGAGGAACCGTGAACGTCATCGATCTTGATCTGGACGACGGGGAGTTGATGGGAATCAGCAGGGCCAGGCTCCTTGCGCTATCGCTCCGGGAGATGGGAATTATCCGCGACTATTTTCTCCGTGAGGACGTTCGTGCTGTGAGGCGGGAAAAGGGGCTCGGAGAGCAGGTCACCGATGTGGAGATGGAAGCCCTCGCGCAGACCTGGTCCGAGCACTGCAAACACAAGATCTTCAATGCCGAAATCAGGTACACGGGGCCTGACGGTGAGGTTAGAATCGTCGATTCCCTCTTTAAAAGCTGCATCATGCGGGCCACCGAGGTGGTCAGGGACCGGATGGGGGATGATGATATCTGCCTTTCCGTCTTCAAGGACAACGCCGGCGTGATCCGTTTCAACGATAATTACAATCTCGTCTTCAAGGTGGAGACCCACAATTCCCCGTCCGCCCTGGATCCCTACGGCGGGGCGCTGACCGGCATCGTCGGCGTAAACAGGGACCCCTTCGGGACCGGGCTGGGAGCCAACCTGCTGTTTAATACGGACGTGTTCTGTTTCGCCACGCCCTTTTACTCTGACCCCCTGCCTCCTCGCATCCTCCATCCCAGAAGGATCTACGACGGGGTCGTGGAGGGAGTCGAACACGGCGGCAATAAAAGCGGGATCCCCACAATCAACGGGGCGGTGGTGTTCGATGACAGGTTCCTTGGAAAACCCCTGGTATACTGTGGTACAGGGGGGATAATGCCGCGCGAGATCAACGGCAGGCCCTCCCACGAGAAGATGGCCCTGGTCGGGGACCGTGTGGTCATGGTGGGCGGCCGCATCGGCAAGGACGGCATTCACGGCGCCACATTCTCCTCGGAGGAGCTGCATGAGGGGTCTCCGGTTTCGGCAGTCCAGATCGGGGACCCCATAACACAGAAAAGGATGATGGACTTTCTCTTGAGAGCCCGGGACGAGGGGCTGTACAACAGCATCACCGATAATGGCGCGGGTGGCCTTTCCTCATCGGTGGGGGAAATGGCCGAGGAAACCGGCGGTGCCGTCCTGTATCTTGATCGGGCGCCGCTGAAGTACGCAGGCCTCGACCCCTGGGAGATATTCATATCCGAGGCCCAGGAGAGGATGACCGTGGCTGTACCCCCGGACAGGGCCCCCCGGTTTTTCGAGCTGTCCGAGAGGATGGGCGTTGAGTCCACGGACCTTGGAGAGTTCACGGACACCGGCTATCTGCAGCTTCTTTTCGAGGGCATGACGGTGGGGTACCTCGAGATGGAGTTTCTCCATCACGGGAATCCCCAGATGACCCTGGAGGCCGTCTGGGATCCGCCGGCCACGACCGAGCCGTCCTTTGAACCTTCTGCCGATATCGGTGAAGTCCTTCTTTCCCTCATGTCGCGGCTGAATATCTGTTCCAAGGAGTCCATAGTCCGCCGTTATGACCATGAGGTCCAGGGGGGGTCTGTGGTCAAGCCCTTTACCGGAGCCGCGAACGATGGCCCGTCGGACGCCGCCGTGATCCGGCCTATCCTGGACTCGTTCGAGGGGGTAGTTGTCTCCAACGGGATTATTCCCCGCTACAGCGATATCGACACCTATCACATGGCTGCCTGTGCGGTGGATGAGGCTGTCCGGAACTACGTTGCCGTGGGTGGGGACCCCTCCTTCATGGCGGCGCTCGACAACTTCTGCTGGTGTGATCCCGTTCAATCCGACAAGACGCCCGACGGCGCTTACAAACTGGCCCAGCTGGTGAGGGCCAATGAGGGATTGTTCGACGCAGTGACCGCCTATGAGGTCCCGCTCATCTCCGGCAAGGACAGCATGAAGAACGACTACATCATGGGGGATATCAAGATCTCCATCCCTCCCACCCTGCTCGTTTCAATTATCGGACGTATGGATGATGTCCGCCGTGCCGTCACAATGGATCTGAAGAAAAAGGGCAACCACCTGTATCTTCTGGGGGAGACTCTTGATGAGTGCGGAGGTTCGGAATACTATGCCCACCTGGGGCACCTGGGCGCAAACGTTCCGCGGGTCCGGTTTGAGGAAGCGCGGAGCCGGTATGCCCACCTCCACGGGGCCATGATGTCGGGTCTCGTTCGGTCCTGTCACGACTGCTCCGATGGCGGGCTCGGTGTGGCCCTCGCGGAGATGGCCCTCGCAGGACGAACCGGCCTGGAGGTTGATCTCGATCTTTCGGTCGGCGGGAGACTGCTTTCGGTGGACAAGGCCCTTTTCTCCGAGACGGCAAGCCGGCTGGTTGTTGAGGTCAAACCGGAAGTGGCCCCCGAGTTCGAGGCCGCGATGGGGGATACCGTATGGGCAAGGATAGGGGAATGTACCGGCGGCCGGCGGCTCCTCATAAGCGCCCGTGGAGAGGTCGTTGTCAACCTTGATATTGAACGGATAGGGGACGCCTGGCGGTCTCCTCTTGGGGAACTGTGATGAATGCGCGTCCAGTGGCGATCGTTATTACCGGCAACGGGACCAACTGTGAGAGAGAGGCGGCGGCAGCCTGCAGCCTGGGGGGATTCGATGCCCGGATAGTCCACATCTCGGAGCTTCTGGCAGGGGAAGTCACCCTCGACGATTTTCATTTTCTGAATCTGACGGGGGGATTTCTTGACGGTGACGACCTTGGATCCGCCAAGGTCCAGGCAAACCGTCTTCGCTACGCAAAGGTTATGGGAGGGGAAAACAGGCTTTCCGACCAGCTCAGCCGTTTTATTGAGCGGAATCGTCCCGTTCTCGGGGTCTGCAACGGTTTTCAGCTTATGGTTAAAATGGGGCTGCTGCCGGCGATGGAAGGCAGGATAGAGCAGGTTGCGACCCTGACCTTCAACGATTCGGGACGCTTCGAGGATCGTTGGGTCAATCTCATGGTGGACGAGAAGTCACCGTGCATATTCACCCGGGGGATCACAGACTTGACCCTCCCGGTCCGGCATGGAGAGGGTAAATTCGTTGCCGGCTCAATCACCGTGCTGGAAAGGATGGAGAGCCGACATCTATTCACGGTCAAATATGTGGACGCGTCAGGCCGGCCGACCCGTGCCTACCCCGAGAACCCCAATGGATCCGAGGGGGCCGTCGCAGGATTTTGCTCCCCATCCGGAATCCTCTTCGGGCTGATGCCCCATCCCGAGGCATATCTGCACCGTGTGAACCATCCGCGATGGACGCGGGAGAAACTCCCTGAGGATGGCGTCGGGGTTGCATTTTTCCGGAACGCATTTCAATATGTCGAAGAGGCCCTGTGATGAATAATCAGATGTTATGCTCCAACGATAAGTTTCAGGATGAGTGCGGTGTCTTCGGGGTGTGGGGGCACACGGAGTCAGCTAACCTCACCTATCTCGGGCTTTACGCCCTTCAGCATCGAGGCCAGGAGTGTGCCGGCATCGCCGCTACCGATGGGGTGAAAATTTTCCGGCATGGGGAAATGGGACTGGTGAACGACATATTTACGCCTTCCGTGCTTGAAAAACTGCCTGGGAAGGTGGCAATCGGCCATAACCGATACTCCACCAGCGGGGAGAGCCTGCCCGAGAACATTCAACCCATAGCGGTAACCTACTCCCGCGGGGGGCTCGCGGTGGCCCATAACGGAAACCTTGTCAACGCCCCCTACCTGAAAAGAGAGCTGGAGGAAAATGGGGCAATTTTCCAGTCATCCTCTGACACGGAGGTCCTTATCCATCTTGTTGCTCGATCCAAAGCGCCCCAGGTAATGGATCGGGTGATCGAGGCCCTCTATCAGGTCAGAGGCGCCTACTCCCTTCTTTTTATGACTGAAAAACGGATCGTGGCGGTCAGGGACCCCCGGGGGTTCAGACCCCTGTGCATCGGAAGGTTGGGAGATGCCTACGTTTTCAGCTCGGAGTCCTGCGCCCTGGATCTCATCGAGGCCGAGTTCGTCCGTGATGTTGAGCCCGGAGAGGTGGTGACTGTTGACGACAGCGGCATGCACTCCTTTTTCCCCTTCCCGAAGATGAAGACCTCCCCGTGCATATTCGAGTATGTCTACTTCGCCCGGCCCGACAGTACGCTGGATGGAAAAAACGTCTACATGGTGAGGAAAAATCTCGGACGCCTTCTGGCCAAAGAGGCTCCGGTCCAGGCCGATGTTGTCATACCGGTGCCTGACTCCGGGGTTCCGGCAGCGGTTGGTTTTTCCGAGGGTACGGGTATTCCTATTGAGATGGGCCTGATACGCAACCATTACATCGGCAGGACCTTCATCGAACCGACCCAGTCCATTCGTCATTTCGGGGTTAAGCTGAAGTTGAACACATGCAGGGAGGCGGTCATGGGCAAAAAAGTTGTCCTCATCGACGATTCCATCGTCAGGGGAACAACCAGCCGTAAAATCGTCAAGATGGTGAGGGACGCGGGGGCGGCGGAGGTCCATATTCGGATCAGTTCGCCTCCCACAATCAGCCCGTGCTATTACGGCATCGACACCCCCACGCACAATGAACTTATCGCATCCAGCCACACTGTGGAGGAGATCCGGAAATATATAACGGCCGACTCGCTCGGCTATCTGAGCATGAAGGGAATGGTGGAATCTGTCGGGTGGGATGGGCCCATGGACAAGGCCGCCTTCTGCCGGGCCTGTTTCTCGGGTGAATATCCCGTTTCATTTCCCCGTGAGAACACATCCCAGATGTCCCTCTGGGCGCCAAAAATAAGCAATGTCTGAAACCCCGATCCATTTGGCGCTTATTGAAAGCGCGGCTTCCATGGGGGTGGAGCGCCGCCGCAGGTACCTGTTTGAACATGGGCCCCACGAACTGGGTTGGAGCTACACCAACATCCTCGACGTTGGTGACAGGCTGTTACGCCAGATTGTCGTGAGAGGGTTTTTTCGCCTTTTTCTTTACGTGTCCAATGGCGACGGCGGAGTGGTGTCCTTCTGGATACGGATCACCGGCCTTACGACCTACAGAGAGCCGGAGCTCTTCAACGATCCCGTGGATGGGAATCGATACCTGATCCACTCCAGGATGATGATCGGCGCTATCGAACCCCTCGAAAAGCCTATGCCCCTGGAGTCCTTCAGAAGCGCCGACCGCAGGAAGCCCGACGCCCGGCACCTGGAGCTCGGCTTTCTCTTTGTTGTTGACCCGGAGCCCTGATTTGGACCCGGTGCCCATTTCGATGCTGCTGGTAGGAGTGTTCCTGCTGGCCTTCGGCCTTTCTGTCTACAGGTATTTCTTTCACATACTCGGGGCTGTGGCCGGCATTGCCGGCGGCCTCGCTTCCAGGGATGCCCTTCTGGGCCTGAATGGCCTGTCAAAGCATCCAATGGCTGCCACTGTTCTGATCTTTTCGATATTCATACTCATCGGGATGTTTCTAGCCACCCGCTTCCGGAAAATTCTTGCCTTTCTGGCAGGGCTTGGCGCCGGCGCCGTACTTTATCGTGCGGCCCTTTCACTCTGGTCCGGGTCCCCGCCGGGCCCATCGGTGTTTCATGTGCAGGGCTTTGGACCCATGGAACTTCTCGCGGGTCTGACCGCCGCCGTCCTTTTTGTCCTTTTTGAGTCCGTATTCGCGCTGATCCTCACCTCGGCGGTGGGGGCCGCTCTATGTACCCTGGTATTGGGAGGGAGATGGACGTTTGCGGTCTTAATGCTGATCGGGGTGGTTGCCCAGCCCCTTGTCTCGCGCCGCATCGTTCCTTCGCCTCCGGGAAAGGGTGGAAATGGGGGCAGCAGGACCACAACCCTCATGATTCTTCTCCTGGTTCTGGTCCTCCCGGCTGCATCCCGGGCGGACCTGAAGGTCAGGAAGGTCAATCCTCCCGGGAAGACCGTTGCGCTCGAGAATTACGACAATAAAGTTGTCAGTGGATCAGAAGATGCGGTTGAAAAAAACGCCAGGGAGGAGAGACTTGCTTTTTTAAAGGCCGTTGAGGGAGGCGGCGAGGATTCGTTCAGGCGCTTTTTGAAAAACTATCCTGAAAACCCGCTCATATCGGGGATGACCGAGGCCCGGCTTTATCTCGATGCAGTCGAAAAGGACAGGGTTTATGCCTGCCAGGATTTTATCGCCAGGTATCCCGACGGCGAGCTTGCCGGGAAATGCAAACATCGTATAAGCCTGTTCCGGAAGTGGGAGCATGAACTGGAGTTCGGATCGGAACCAGTGAAGGCCATCCGTTTTTTCGGGGAATACGGCGACGAATCCGCCGTTCCGCTGCTGGTCAGGAGGCTCTCTGATCCCGGACTTGGCCCGGAGGCCCGGGCCTCCATCCTGAAAATAGGTCCTCCGGCGCTGCGGATGCTTATGGAGGTTCTTATCTCCCCTCTTCAGACGATCTCACTCAAGGATGAAGTTGTGTCCATTATCGCTGAGATGGAGGATATCACCGCGATTCCGGCGCTTCGGACCTATGTCGGGAGCTTTCACACCGAGGCGGGGGGAAATGCCCTGAAGACACTGGAAGAGATGTCCGGTAGATGATAAAATTTGTTCGTACTCTGGACTCTGGACTCTGGACTCTGGACTGTTGTTTGTTTCGAGGTAGCGATATGGCCAAACGGCGCAGGCAGATAAAAAAACAGCGAAAGGCTGCTGAGGACACCGGCGGCGCCCCCCGGGCGGCCGATGGAATGGTTGAAGATGTCGGTGAGCAGATCCCGGATGAGGAACTGGTCCTCCCGCAGGAAGAAAAGCGCGTGGAAACGGTGGATGAGGCCCCCGTCATGGTTTCTCCGACCGGCCCCGAGGGTTTCGCCGGGACCGATACTCCACCCCCCGTCCCCGCCGGCTGGTTCGGCAGGAACAAGGAGAATTTCCTCCTCGGGCTGCTCGTCCTGTACGTTCTCCTCCTTGGGCTTGGCACTGCGGGCGAACTCTTCGAGGTGGAGTGGATCCTTCATCTGCCCATCTTCAAATAGAGCGAAGCCGTTTGCAGACTGCGCCACCAACCTTCGCGTAAAGCCCCGGCTTGGCAGACAGGGTTTTTTAAGCGGGTTTGACAAAGAAATTAAGGTTCATCCGGTTAATGCGTACCTCATAATCTTCCTCCCCCTTGAGGGGGGAGGATAGAGGTGGGGGTGAAATGTGTCACCCTCCCCCAACCCCTCCCCTCGAGGGAGGGGGGCAACCCAATGACCCTCTGTGTACCCTTCTGTGTTAAATAAGCTTTTACCTGTTCCGGTATTTATCCAGGTACTCATTATCTTCAAGAGCCACATCTTCAAGTTGACTCACGATATTCCTTGAGATATCCTTAAACGGGGGGAAAGGAATGGAAGTGAGGATTTTGAGGCATTGTCATGTGTGGATTTTTACAGCGATAATTGCTGTCGCTGTGCCCCTTCTCCCCTCCCCATCCCTGAGTGATGTCGCCTACATCATCAAAAACCCGGCCGGCCGGCAGGACGTGGAGATCACTTTCTCCTACGATCCCCAGGCGGAACTGGATGTTCTCAGGAAAGTCGGAGGCGATGGACGCGTCATCCTCTGGCAGATTCAGTGCACGCAAAAGTATTTCTTCTTCAAGCCCTTCAACTTCACCCAGGACGATCATGTATCCCGCCCCGTCTTGTGTCTTGTCAGGAAGTACCTGTGTGACGATGGTTCCCCGGAAAAAGGGTATGTTTATCAGGGGTACCTTTACCTGGACAAGGATTACGACCTTACAAAACCGGTGGTAATCACCCTGGCGGATAAGGCTGTCGAGGCTACGTTCACTCAATAGACTGAATAAGGGGGGGGATATGGGCAGATGGACGAGAGCCGTTCACCTCATCGTGATGGTGGTGTTTGTCGTTGGCTCGGTGATGGCTGCTCCCGATGCCGGGATCTGTGCCGCCAAAAAGAAAAAGGTAAAGAAGTCAGGTGCATGGGGCCGGGTCCTTCTCGACGAGAACGGGGAACACATACCGGGGACCTTCGTCATGGGTTATAAGAACGATGACATGTATCGCCTGCCCGACTTTGCGTCGACCCTGACGGACGATGAAGGCAACTATACCCTCTATCTTCCGGCCGGGGGGCGCTACTGGCTGGCCGGCAGGTTTTTTGCCATGAAAGTCCCTGTACAAGGAGAGCCGTTCGCCCGATACGAAGGTTCCGACGACCACTCGGTGGTTGTCAAGGACGGAACATTCCTGGAGGGTGTCGATTTGACCCTTCATCCCTACGACGGGTCTCCGCCCAAGGGATACAAACCCGTGCAGTAAAATACGCACATGAGACTTTCCTCATCCGGAGGTGGCGATGGATCATGATCCCGTAACCGGTTTCCTCATGTATGCCGGGTTTCACGGTTCCCTGGCCCGGGAACTGTCGAGGGGCAGGAGGGCGCGCCGGCCTCTGACCTTGGCCCTCGTCTCGGTGGGGGGATGGGAGGCGTACCTTGCCGAAAAAGGCCCTGTCGCTGCCGACAGGGTCATTGGCGAAATTGCGGCATTGCTGAAGGATGAATGTCGTGATTTCGACACCATGGGAAGGTACAGCCCGTCGATATTCTCCATCATCTTCCCTGAGCTGGATGTGGTCCATGGTGTTATGGTCGTATCCCGAATCCTCGGGGGAGTATTGAAGAAGGCCGCATCGGTGAAAGGCGCCGAGTCCCTGGAATTAAGCGCCGCAGTTGCCGGTTATCCCGATGACGCTTCGACCACCGATAGGCTCATGGAGATAGCAGAGGCTTCCCTTCTCAGGGCTGTCGAGGAGAAATCCGGCAAGGTGGCCAGGTGGACGGAGGACGTATAAAGGGAGAGGACCGAAGTGAGGGGGAACATTTTTTCTCTGCGAAGTCCCGAGCCTGTCGAGGGGCGTCCTTGGCGGCTTTAGCGAGTCACGTTTTTTGTGTGGCGAGCGGGCGTGAGATGAAATGTTGGAATCCTTTTCGTCCTGTCGTCCAGCGCCCGTGCCAGCCTGACGGGGTCCTTGATGAACGGCATTCTTCCGGAGTAAAGACCGGCAATAGGTCGATCCAGACCGGGGTCCACAAATATCATATGCACCGAAAGGTAGGATGGCGGTTCCCGGTATTGACGTTCCCCCTTTGTGATCATACCCGTAAGTATTCCCTGGATAATTGATTCGCCGGCACTGTGGTATTCCCCGTCCCCGTAGGCCAGGACCAGCAGGTCGGCGCCCAGGGCGGATGCCACTGTTTCAGCCGACTTCAGGGATCCTCCCGAACTGTAGCCGGGTGGTGAGCCCCCGGGCGCGATCCCTGCGGACATCGCCAGGTCCATGAATGCTTCCGAAAGTTTCCGGTCCTTTCCCAGGCGCTCCTCGATGTCGAGGGGCGCGAGAACCTCGTAGCCCCGGTAGACCATGACGGCCGACAACGCCTGGTGGATCACAGCCCCCATCTCGTTGGACAGATCCGTGTTGTCGGAAGTGAACGGGGGCACTCCGGTTTTTATCACCATGCGGATCGGAAGGACGGCGGCTATGGGATAGGCCTCCGCATCCCACAGGGGAGGGCGCTGTGAGGGTACGCCTGCACAACCGGCTGCCAGGACCGTGGCCAGGATGATGATCGCGCGCAATGCGGGGATGCGTTTCCGGTCAGCGGCCAGGACGATTTCTCCCGCGGCTCTTGAAGCTGCGTTTCCCGGTGGAGTGTTCCCCGGCGGGTTTCCTTTTTTTCCTTCCTTCCTCCCTTATCATTTTTCTGATGGTAAATTCGGGAGTCCTGTCCACCCCGTAATCTTTCTCATAGGGAACCTGGTAGGGGAGCGGATGGGTGAGCAGCTTTTCGATGTCGGGGAGTGACCAGCAGTATCTGTCGCAGGCGAGGGTGTATGCTTTTCCTTTTTTGCCCGCTCTGGCGGTGCGGCCGATCCGGTGGACATAATCCTCCGGGTCCTGGGGGACGTCGTAGTTGATGATGTGCGTCACGTCGTCGATGTGCAGACCCCTTGAGGCCACATCGGAAGCAACAAGGAGGGGCACCTTTCCTTCCTTGAAACGCTCCAGGACCCGGTTTCGCATGGGCTGCCTCATGTCGCCGGTGAGAAGCCCCACCTTCCCGAAACCGTTTTCCTCCAGTTTTTTTGCCACCCACGCCGCGGTGATCTTCATGTTGGTGAAGATGAGCCCCTTGGGGATTTCCTCCCTGGCAAGGATTCCCAGAAGCAGACGGAACTTGAAGTCCTGATCCACGTGATAGACGGTCTGATCTATCCCTTTGGCCGTGATCCTCTCGGGGTGGATTGCTATGTTTACCGGATGGTTCATGTGGCCGCTGACAATCTTCCGGGTGCTTCCGTCGAGGGTCGCCGAAAAGAGCATGGACTGTCGGGATTTAACGGGGGGCAGACGTCGAAGGATATGCTTCAGCTCATCCCAGAAGCCAAGGTCCAGGAGCCGGTCGGCCTCGTCGATGACCAGGTAGCGGACCCCGCCCAGATCCAGAATTTTCCGGCGGACAAAATCCAGGAGCCGCCCGGGGGTGCCGACCACAAGGTCAAGCCCGGAACGGAGCTTCTTTTCCTGCCGGGTAAAGCCCTCTCCGCCGTATACCGCGGCCATGCGAAGGCCGGTATGGGAACCCAGGAGAACCCCCTCCCGGTATATCTGCATGGCCAGTTCGCGGGTGGGGGCCAGAATGAGAGCCTGCGGACGGGGGTCGTTTTTCCGGATGCCGCCCTGGAGGATCTCTGAAAAAAGGCTGATCAGGAAGGCCGCGGTCTTCCCTGTGCCTGTCTGAGCCTGGGCGCAGAGGTCCTTCCCGCTGAGGGCGATCGGCATGGCCTGGCGCTGGATGGGGCTCATCTCGGTAAACCCGGCGTCCTTTATCCCCTTCAGAACAGTCTGCGGAAGGTTCAGGGAGTTAAAATCGGTTTCTGTCACAGTGGGTAAATGGCCTCCGGTATCTGAGATGCTCCAATGGTTTACGAGAGGGTGTCGAATGGTGAGAATTTAACACTAATAAATTCCGGAGTCGAGACGTGTTTTTCCTCCCGCCGTCCGGCGGGAGGAAAACAGTCCAGAGTCCAGAGGGATAAAGCAGGTCCAACGTCCAACGCCCAAGGCCTCCTTGCCTTCAGCACCGTTTAAATCGTATAATTCATAAATTCTTCTTTAATATTTGGGGGTCCCGGAAAAAATACCATTCTTTCATTGTTCGCGTTGCGACTGCTTTTTTCAAGTTCGTGAGGCTCTATGGACAGAACGGAGCGGTTTTACAAGATAGAAAGGCTACTCAGGACAAGGCGTGCTGTTTCGTCAAGTACGTTTCTGGATGAACTCGGAGTTTCACCGGCCACATTCAAGAGGGATATCCAGTATATGCGGGACCGCCTCAACGCCCCCATCGTCTGGGATCGGAGTTCCGGGGGCTATCGGTTTACTGCTCCAGGAGAAGGTCCCGTGTATGAATTGCCGGGAATGTGGTTCTCCTCCTCCGAGCTTTACGCCCTTTTGGCGGCCCACAAGTGCCTCTCCGAAATAGATCCGGGGATCCTTTCTTCCCACGTCGCCCCCATCCAGTCCCGTATTGCCGGACTCCTGGAAGACTCCGGTCACCCTCCTTCCGAGATCATGCGGCGGGTTCGGCTCCTTCCCATGACCAGGCGAACCGTCGAGCCGAGGTTTTTCACGCAGATCGCGGGTGCGCTGTTCGGGAGGCGGAGGATCGAGATCGAGGCGTACAGCCGCGTGCGGGATGAGTTGAATACACGCACCGTCTCACCCCAGCGCCTCGTCCATTACAGGGACAATTGGTACCTCGATGCCTGGTGTCACTGGAGACAAGCTCTCAGGAGCTTTTCCGTCGATGCCGTCCGGCATGTAACCCCGGTGGACGGTCCCGCCATGGAGATCCCGGACGCCGACCTCGACGCACACTTCGCAGCCTCCTACGGGATCTTCGCCGGTAAAGTCAGGGAACGGGCGGTGCTCCGCTTCTCGCCCATGCGGGCCCGTTGGGTCGAGTATGAGCAGTGGCATCCGGAGCAGGTCTGCGAGCATCTTGATGACGGCGGGTGCCGGCTTATCATCCCGTATTCCGACGAGAGGGAGATCATCATGGACATCCTTCGGCATGGAGCAGGCGTGGTGGTGGAGGCGCCGGACTCCCTGCGGGAAATGGTGACGGCGGAAATCGAGAGGATGGCGGCGAATTACGGTCCGTCATCTTTTTGATTGTAAGGCTCACCTCCTGAGCTACCGGGGGAGTAGAATTCATGTTAAAGCCACGAAAATCTCGTGAGAACGCAGCCGTGTGTCACATGATAAATTCCGGATGCGTCCCCGGGGGAAAGATCGTTCGACTGGCGGTAAGCGACAGGGGACGTGTAATATGATGACTATGATATGAAGTTGAAAAGTGTCTGTGCCATTGTCGAGGCATTGAACACCGCCAAGGTCCGCTACCTTGTGGTCGGCGGCCTGGCGGTAGCTGCTCACGGCTACCTGCGGTTTACCGGTGACGTGGACTTGGTCATCCAATTGGAACCTGACAACATACGACGCGCCTTCGAAGTCCTGTACATGCTTGAATACCGGCCCGCCATGCCGGTCACGGCTGAGCAGTTTGCCGATGC